>VGLH01000066.1 GCA_016866785.1 Candidatus Poribacteria bacterium | reverse complement strand
TCGCGGTCCCAGTGGGTGTGGGAGATGACGTGGAGCGTCCTCATCGGGAGTCCTTTCCGGGAACCCGGTCGCCGTGTTAGACCAAAGTCTGTGCTCACAGCATGCCAGGACGAGTCGCCTCGCGGAAGGGCGGTCTCCGCGTGGAGCCACCGCTTCAAACACGCGACATCGGACGCGCTACGCATGATGATGACGTCTCTCACCCCAAAGCCTACATGAGCCGAATTTACACACCTATTGACGGAACCTCAAGTCCTGTATAAGCTTCTCCTGCACGTAACCGCCAACACTGCGGACTTCACCTCGCCGCGATCGTGTTATATGAAGATCACTGCCTATGCCAGCGCCCCGAGCTGCCGCTGAAATCCTTAGCTTCATCGTTAGCTGGTTGTTCCGGCTGCTGTGGACTGTCCTTTACGCTCTTCTCTTCGCATTGTTCTACCTATTTAGGCTACTAAGGCGTCCTGTCACATGGAGTGGTCAACGATGCGTCATGCAGATCGAATCCGCACTTGCGGGCGACTCGCTCACCGCGTTAGCGGGATCGATGGGGTGTCTGTGTGGACTGTTGCTTCTCGTTCCAATTGATTTCGCGTTGTGCGCGGCACAGCGACTTGCTGGACATATGGCGGTACTCATCGAAAGGAAGGTGCAATGGATATTACGGGCCAGAAGGCGCTGCGGCAGATAGTTGAAGAGTATTCTAATTTGCTCGGAGACGTTGTGTTAGGCATGGATCGCTCGATTTCAGATCTCACAGAGAAGATCGAATCCGCTCTTCGAGTACTGGACAAGAAGTCAGATCGTCTCGAGTCTCTCATCGGTGAAGCGCGCTCCCTGCTATCAACCACACAGGGCGATGTCGAGAAAATGAGAGCCGCGATGAGCCGGATGGAACAAGACGCCACCCGCTTCGCGACTCTAGTAGACTCGACACGGTTCACGCGCAACGAGCGTCTCATCTACGTCGCGATGGCAGTAGCGGTCCTCTCACTCATCGTGTCAGTCGCTCAGATCATCGTTCGTTAGGAGATCGCCTGTGGACAGCCGTCTTGTCGACCTCGGGCGCAAGTACCGCAGATCGTCATCGCGAGACGAAATGATCTCCAACCTACGGGGAACGCGTCGTGCGATGATTCGACGCGATGAGTTCGCTCTCTTCGACTGCATCGCGTTAGTCCTTGGGATATCCGACTCAGCGATCGGCGCCCAGCACGTATCCAGTTCCTTGACACCTCAGATGGAAGAAGCATTCCATCTTGCCTTTCCACAATCGTCGCTTGCAGAGCTAGACAACGCGAGCGGAGACACACTGCGCGGGTTTCTAAACGGGTGGAAGGGCAAGTACTTCGAAGTGCTTGTCCGAGACAAACTGAACGCAGGCGAGCGACTGGGCGATCTGCGCCTAGACCACGGACAGACAGCCGAGCTCGCGTCGGATGTCACACAGCCAGGATGGGACCTCCGGGTCGTCGATGCCCACGGTCACGTTGTCGATCATCTTCAGATGAAGGCGACATCTTCTTTGGCTTATGTCAAGGATGCGATCCAGGCACATCCAGACATTAAGGTCATCTCAACAGATGAGATCGCGCATGGCTCCGGTGCCTTCCCAAGCGGCGTTACGAACGCTGAACTCGACACGAACCTACTCCATGCGCATGACTCAATGCACGGGCACCTACACGCAGCGCTCGACTCGTTCGACGCACTGCCTTTCGTCATGATCGTCGCCACCGAAGGGTATCGTTGCTTGGTCGGAAGGAAGTCGCTTGAGCTCGCACTCCAAGATGGTCTGACACGGTCTGTCGCTTCGCTGAGTGCGATGGGGGCCGTAGCAGTTGTCCACTTCCTCGACGGTGGGCTTATCTCGATCCCCGTCGCAATCATTGTCCGCCTAGGTGTAGGTAGCTTCTTGAGTCAGATCCGGTCGAATCACCAGTATACCGAAGTTTTCCGAACGAGAGTGACGCAACTGAAGCCGCTGTTATCAGCATACGCAACGACGAACCGATAGCTTCCGCACGACGGGCGAGCGTCCACAATCGTTTGCCCTTGTGCAAGTGCGTCGGTGTTGGAGTGGTATCAGGATTGGGCTGACGGAGGTTCCGTCAATAGGTGTCTAAGATCAATCGGCGGCGACCTCCCACGCTGATTCCTGTTGAACTCCTGTTCGCGGATATGCTCCGAGAAGCAGGGCTCCGCAACCCACAGATCGCGCGCATTCGCAAACGGAATTCAAAGAAGGAGCTCTACGAGTTCGACGTGAGCGCCACGAAGTAGTCGCCCTCCCGCCCATCCACGCCAGATTTTCGCAACCCCGCCGCATGACGACCCGTTGAAATCGACGTACCGGCAGTGTGGAAATCTTGTGGATAAGCCTGTGGGTAATCCCGTGGAAAACCCCGAGCTGCCTCACGGGTCGCGCCAGTAGACGCAAGCCGACTTGGCGCGTTAAGGGCGACGTAGCTGCAGGACATCCACCCATGACAGGAACCGGCGATGGCTGAACCATCCCCCTCCCTCTGGGAGGAGATCGTCTCGGAGATCGGCGACGGCGACCCCTACCTGGAGCAGGCACACGGTTCTCTGGTGGGAGAGTCCGACCTCGACGTCGCTGTCTCGTCCGACTGGGCGCGCCAGGTCATCGAGCGGCGCTATCTCGAGAGCATCCGCGCCGCGATGCAATCTCGCTTCCCCGACGCAACCGCCGACGTGCGCATTCACGTCGACTCGAACCTCCGCACGCCGCCGGCGGTGTCCGCCGCCCCCTTCGAAGACCTGCGCGACACGGAACCGGAAGCCCCAACGGAGATATCCCCCGACTCCTTCCGACGGGAGCGACGCACTCGCATTCTCCCCGCCGGCGAGAACGACCGCGCCGGGAATATCAATCCCCGCTACACGTTCGACCGCTTCGTCGTCGGTTCCAGCAACCGCTTGGCGCACGTCGCCGCCCTCTCGCTCGCCGAGAACCCCGACGGCAAGACGATCAACCCGCTCTTCATCTACGGGGGCGTCGGGCTGGGCAAGACCCACCTGCTCCACGCCATCGGGAACCTCGTCCGGCAGAAGCACCCGCACCTCAAGGCGCTCTACGTCTCCGCCGAGACCTTCACCAACGACATGGTCGAGGCGATCCGGTTCAGCACGGCGAACGCGAACCGGAACAAGTACCGCACCATCGACGTCCTGCTGATGGACGACATCCAGTTCCTGCAGAAGAAAGCGCAGTCGCAGATCGAGTTCTACAACACCTTCAACGACCTGCATAACGCGAACAAGCAGATCGTCCTCGCCAGCGACAGCTACCCGAAGGATATCCCGGAGCTCGAGGAACGCCTGCGCTCCCGGTTCATGTGGGGCATGATCACCAGCATCGACACGCCGGAAGTCGAGACGCGCATCGCGATCCTCCAGCGCAAGGCGGAGGACATGGGCATCGACCAGGTGCCCACCGATGTCGCGCTCTATATCGCCGAGAACGTCGCGACGAACATCCGCGAACTGGAAGGCGCGCTCGCGACGGTCTACCGATACGCTCATTTGGAGGCTCTGCCGGTAACCGTCGATCTCGTCCGACACGTGCTACGGCGGCAGAACGATGACGGCAGTAGCATCGCGCGCCAGCCGATCAGCACCGACTTGATCCAGCGGGTCGTCGCCGACTTCTACCGCATGAAGCCCAACGAACTGAAGGCGAAGAAGCGCACGAAGCGCATCGCGACGGGCAGACACGTCGCCATGTACCTCTGCCGGCAGCTCACGGACCTGTCGTTCGTGGACATCGGGCAGGATTTCGGTGGGAGAGACCACAGCACGGTCATCAGCGCGTGCACCAAGATCGAGAAGGAGATCGAGCGGAGCTCGGAGCTCGCCCGGACGATCCAGGAGATCATCCAGCGGATCCAGGGGAACCGCCGGTGATGGTTCGCTGAAATACTTGCGTTAGATACACATTCACGAGCACGGGCGAGCAGAGGGCGATTCGTTTCTTGCGTCGCAATATCGGTTCAGGCGCCCGGATCGACGATCAGGTGGGAACGATGGTATCCCGCGAACTTCTCAACAGTTCTCCACAAGTTATCCACAACCGTTCGATGGCGTCTTGCGATTCCGACGGCAGGAATCGCCTAGTTGGCTCAAGAAGCCCGAAATGTGGAAAACTCCGGGGAAAACCTGTGCGAATCGCGTGGAAGTCGCGTGGAAAGGCGTGTGTAACCCGCTCTGCGCCGTGTTTTCAGCATATCGCTGTGGGGAACATCCCTCACTTATCCACAAAGAACGCAACGGAACACAGCCTCTTGTCATCGGGCTTTCGGCGACCTATCCACTTCTCCACCGTGCCTACTACTAATGCTATGGGTACAATATGACAAGAAGAGAGACAGAAAGAACCAGACTGTGAACGAGATGACGTGCTGGGATCCGGGCGCGAACGAAATATGAGATTCTGAGCCGCTGACACCCAATATCGGAATCCCGGATGGAGTCGACCGAAGCCATCCATAGGAAGAGGACGGAATCGATGAAGATCCGCATCGCCCAGGAGGTTCTACTTCCGGCGATCCAGAAGCTGCAGAGCATCGCCGCGACGAAGAACACGCTCCCCGTGCTCGCCAACGTCCTGATCGACGCGCGAGACGGCGAGATCGTGATGACCGCGACGGACCTCGAAGTGGGGCTCCGCCTAAAGGTCGCTGGAACCGTCGAGCAAACGGGAGCCGTCACGATCCCGGCGCGAAAGCTGGGCGACTTGACCCGCCAACTTCCCGCCGGCGAAGAGATCCGCTTCGAGGCGACGGCGAACCATCAGGTGCAGATCGAGTGCGCGCGAAGCAACTTCCGCATCTACGGACTGGCTCCCGATGAGTTCCTCCACGGTCTCGCGCCGGAGACGTTTCCGAAGGATCCGTCCGAAGGCGGCGTCTCCTTCACGATGGATGCCGCGCTGATTCGGACGATGGCGGAACGGACGCGGTTCGCCGCCTCGACGGAGGAGACGCGCTACTTCCTGAACGGCGTCTACTTCCATATGACGCCGAAGTTCGTGCGCCTCGTCGCGACGGACAGCCGGCGGCTCGCGATGATGACGCACGAAGTCGAAGACCTTGTCAAGAAGGACACGGGCGTCATCCTGCCCCTCAAGGCGGTCGATGAGCTGCTTCGGACGTTCGGTGACGAGGGCGACCTGCGAATCGCTCTCCGCGACAACCAGATCGCGTTCAGCACCGAGAACACGACGCTCATCAGCCGACTCATCGAGGGCGAGTATCCGAACTATGGGCAGATCGTCTCCGGCGTGAAGGATAATCCGATCACCGTGACCGCTGCGCGTGAGTCGCTGTTGGCGACGCTGGCGCGCGTCAGCCTGTTCACGAATCCCAAGACAGCTTCCGTGCGGTTCGACGCCAAAGAGAACACGCTCCTCGTCTCGGCGAGCAGTCAGGACTTCGGCGAGGCAAAGGATGAGATCGACGCGTCAACCACGGAGCCGATCCAGATCGCGTTCAACGTCCGCTTCATCACGGACGCGCTCCGGGCGATCGAGACGGACGAGGTGCGCATCAACCTGAAGGAACCCACGAGCGCGGGCGTCATTCGTCCGGCGGACGACGAGTCGAACTACCTCTGCCTCATCATGCCCATGCGGCTGGAGTAGCCATGAGCAAGCTGCGCGTCGTCAAAGCCAGCGACGTGATGGGGTTCAGCCCGGCGGCGACGGAAAGCGCGTACATCTCCCGCCTGCTCGTCGACTCCGAGGGCGTCGGCTCCACGCGGCTCCAGATCAACCACGCGACCCTCAAGCCGGGCAAGGCTCCCGGAAAGGGAGAGGCGCACCCGGAACCCCATGACGAAGCCTATTACATCCTCAGCGGACAAGGCTTGATGGAGTTCTGGGACAAAGGCGAACACGAAGCCTACGAGGTGGGTCCCCAAACGGCGATCTTCATTCCCGCCGGAACCGGACACCGCATCACGAACACGGGCGATGAAGACCTCGTGTTCCTCACCCTCTGGCCCATCGCGCCGCAGTACGAAGGCGTGAACGGCGTCTACGACGAGCGCAAGCGCGCCTGGGGCAGAGCCTTCCGCCGCGTGGACGAGTGACCGCCCTGCGCGTCGAGCTCCGTGACCGCGTCGCGCTGGTGACCGGATCGACGCGGAACATCGGCAGAGCGATCGCCCTCGCCTTCGCAGGGAACGGCGCGGACGTGATCGTCAACAGCCACGAGCCGGACGGAGCCGAGGAGGTCGTCGGCGAGATCGAACGGCGGGGTCGGCGGGCGTGCTTCCTGCAAGCCGACGTCAGCGACCGTGGGCAGGTCGCCGCGATGTTCGCCGAGGCGATCCGCCGGTTCGGGAGGCTCGACCTGCTCGTCAACAACGCAGGCGTGAACGTTGGACCCGACCGCCGCGCTCCCATCCACGAGTTCCGCGACGAGGACTGGCGGCGGATCATCGCGACGGACCTCGACGGGATGTTCTACTGCTCCAAGGCCGCAGCGGCGCACATGGTCGAGCGCCGGTCGGGCAAGATCATCAACATCGGGTCGGTGGCGGGCTTGGTTCCGCTGCGACAGCAGATCGCGTTCGTCGCGGCGAAGGCGGGCGTCGCCAACCTGACGAAGGGCATGGCGCTGGAGCTCGCGCCCTACGGGATCCGGGTCAACGCCATCGCGCCGGGCTCCATCATGACCGAGGGAACGCGCTCGCTCTTCTACGGCGAGGGCGACGCCGAGAAGCGCCGGCGGGCGGAGAGCCTCATCGCGCACATCCCGCTGGGCGCTCCCGGAACGCCGGAGGACATCGCCCAGGCGGCGTTGTTTCTGGCGAGCGCCGCGTCGGACTACGTGACGGGTCACGTCCTGGTCGTGGACGGCGGCTGGACGTGCGGCTACAACCGGGAGTGGTGAGCCGACTAGACCCCTCCCCCACGCTTCGCGGGGGGAGGGACAGGAGCCTCCTCCGCACTTCGCGGAGGGAGGGGACGGTATCTCGTCCGCACTTCGCGGGGGAAGGCAGAGCGATTCTGACTCGGGCCCTCACCGCGCCTTGCGGGCGGAGGGAACGAGAAGGTTCGCGGACGCAAGACCAAACAGGAACATCGCGTGCGTCTCATCGAGCTGACTCTCGACTCCTTCCGCAACTACGCCGAGGCGAGCCTCGCCTTCGCCGACTTCAACGTCATCGTCGGGCAGAACGCCCAGGGCAAGACCAACCTCCTCGAAGCGATCCTCTTCCTGGCGACGACCAAGTCGCACCGCGCTTCGGCGGATGAGGAGCTCGTGCGCGAGGGCGGCGAGTCGTTCTATGTCGGCGGAACCGTCGAGGACGACGTCGTGCAGCGGCGCGTCGAGATCGGCTACGTCCTGGGCGGCCGGAAGCAGGTGAAGCTCGACGGGAAGGTGCAGGCGAAGTACTCGGCGCTCATCGGTCAGGTGAAGGTCGTCTTCTTCTCGCCGGAATCGCTCTCGTTCGTCAAAGGGAGTCCGGGAGACCGCCGGCGGTTCCTCGACGTGCTGGTGTCCCAGGTGCGCCCGGAGTACCTCAAGACGCTCCAGGACTACCAGACGGCGCTGCGCCAGCGGAACGAAACGCTCAAGCAGATCCGCGAGGGGCGGTCGTCGTCGGCGCTCATCGAGATATGGGACGAGCCGCTCGCGGCGTCGGGGTCGGCGCTGGGGTCGATGCGCGCGCGAGTGTGCGAGGAGCTCCGACCGGTCTTCCAGCGCCAGCAGGCGTATCTCACGAGCGGGTCGGAACACGGCGACTTGCACTACGCGCCGAACGTACCCATTTCCGAGGCGGAAGACGAAACGCAGAGCCGCTTCAAGACTCAACTGCGGGAGGAGCTCGACGGTGATATCGCCCGTGGGAGCACGTCCGTGGGACCCCATCGAGATGACGTGTTCATCTCCGTGAACGGGTCGGACGCGCGGAAGTACGGCTCGCAGGGGCAGCAGCGGACGTTGACGCTGGCGGCGAAGCTCTCCGAGCTGGAATGGATCCGCGCGACATGCGGGACGCTCCCGCTGCTCCTGCTGGACGACGTGACCTCCGAGCTAGACGAGATGCGGACGCGCCTGTTGTTCGAGGCGCTGCACGAGCTGCCGCCGCAGGTGTTCCTGACGACGACGCGCCTGGAACCGGAGCTCTACCAGTCGTTCGAGCCGGCGATTTGGGAGGTCCGCGGCGGCGTGGCGAAGCGAGCGGAGAGCGCTGCATGACGCGCGCTCCGGCGATGCCAACGCGTGATCCGGTACCCGACACAGGTACCACGCGTGCTCGTCGTCGTTCAATGCGCCTGCCTGAGTACGACTACGCGCAGGCGGGTGCGTACCACGTCACGATCGTTACCTACCGGCGCGTCTGCCGATTCGGCGACGTGGCGGACGGTGAGATGCGGATGAATGAGAGTGGTCGGATCGTGGACAAGGCGTGGGACGATCTTCCGAGCCACTATGCGCACGTGGTACTGGGTGCGTTCATCGTCATGCCGAATCATGTGCATGGAATCATCGTCTTGATGGACGACGATAGGCGTGTTGCGGTAGGGGCGGGTCTCAGACCCGCCCCTACGTCCCCATCATCACTCACTCGGCACGGCTTGCCGGAGATCATCCGCGCACTCAAGTCGTTCTCGGCGAGGCGCATCAACGCGGCGCGGAGCACTCCCGGCGCGCCAGTGTGGCAACGCGGATACTACGAGCGCATCATCCGCGACGAAGACGAGATGAACGACGTCCGCGCCTATATCGAGGCGAACCCCCTGCGGTGGGCGGACGATCCGGAGAACATCGGCATGTAGGAGCGACCCGGCGGGTCGCCCTCGTCATGAAGCGGGCGACGCATCGCGTCGTCCCTACGTAACGGCTGGGACATTGGGCATGCGATCCGTCCGAATCGACGCCGTCATCGAACGGCTCTTCGCCAAACGGGGCTATGACCGCCGCCGGAGGATCGAGCGCGTCTTCGACGTGTGGGACGAGGTCCTCGGCGAGGAGCTCGCGAAGCTGGCGCGCCCGCTGAGCGTCGAAGACGGCCTCCTGACGGTGACCGTCCCGGACTCGGCGGCGGCGTCTGAGGTATCATTCTCGCGGGAGGCGATCCTGCACCGGATCAACGACTATCTCGGCGTGCCGGCGGTCGACGACCTGCGCACGCGCGTACAGGAACGGTCGCGTCGTCCTCGTGAAGCGCCCGGACAGGTTCCCCAGTCCCATGTTGTGCCGGCAGAAGATGCCTTCGACCCGGAGCGGGGCACGCTGAGCCAGCAAGAGATCGCGTGGATTGAGGAGAACGCGGCTCGGCTCGAAGGCGTCGAAGCGCGTTCCGGGCTTCGCCGCGTCTTGATGATCCAACTGAAGCGCGCCAAGTGGGACGAGGCGCGCCGCAGACATCAGCAGTCGTGATTTCGGTGTCCTGAGCGAGAGGAGCTCGTCCATCGGTGGCAACCGAGTATAACGCCAGCAGCATCCAGATTCTCGAAGGGCTCGAAGCCGTTCGGAAGCGGCCCGGCATGTACATCGGCACGACGGGCCTCGCCGGGCTCCACCAGCTCGTCACGGAGCTGGTCGACAACAGCATCGACGAAGTGACCGCCGGCTACAGCTCCGAGGTCGAGGTTGTCATCCACGAGGACGGCAGCGTCAGCGTCACCGATGACGGTCGGGGCATCCCGATCGACATGCACGCGTCGGGCAAGTCGGCGCTGGAGGTCGCGTTGACCATCCTGCACGCCGGCGGGAAGTTCGACGGCAGGGAGAACGCCGGTTACAAGGTCGCCAGCGGGCTCCACGGCGTCGGGCTCTCCTGCGTGAACGCGCTGTCGGAGTCGCTCCATGTCGAAGTGCGGCGCGATGGGAAGGTGCACCAGCAGCGGTACGCGCGGGGCATCCCGACGACCGAGCTCCAGGTGAGCGGCATCAGCCGCAAGACCGGCACGAAGGTCACCTTCTGGCCCGACCCCGAGATCTTCCCGGATCGGACGTTCAGCTTCGACACGCTCTCGTCACGTCTGCGCGAGCTCGCCTTCTTGAATCGGGGCGTGCGGATCGTCCTGCGCGACGAACGACCCGCCGAAGACGGCAAGCTCAAGGAACCCCGCGAGTTCCACTATGAGAACGGGATCGCCGAGTTCGTCGCCTATCTCAACCAGGGCAAGGACGTCCTCTACCGCGAGCCGCTCCTGTTCCAGGGAGAACGCGACGGCACGCAGGTCGAGATCGCGTTCCAGTACAACGACGACTACGATGAGGTCATCTATTCCTACGCCAACAGCGTGAACACCAAGAACGGCGGCACGCACGTCAGCGGGTTCAAGACCGCCCTCACCCGGACGATCAACCAGTACGCGAAGGACAACGGCTCCTCGCGCACGTCGAAGGTGAAGCTCACCGGCAACGACATCCGCGAGGGGTTGGTCGCCGTCGTCAGCGTGCGCGTGTCGAACCCGCAGTTCGAGGGTCAGACGAAGGGCGCGCTGGGAAACACCGAAGTGGACGGCATCGTCCAGACGATCGTCAACGAGCAGCTCGCGACAGCGCTCGAGGAAAACCCGACGATCGCCAAGCGGATCATCGAGAAGAGCATCCAAGCAGCGGCGGCGCGGGAAGCCGCCAGCCGGGCGCGCGACCTGACGCGGCGCAAGGGCATCCTCGGTTCCTCGTCGCTGCCGGGCAAGCTCGCCGACTGCGCGGAACGCGATCCGGCGAAGTCGGAGCTCTTCCTTGTCGAGGGCGACTCCGCCGGTGGAACCGCCAAGCAGGGGCGCGACCGCATGTTCCAGGCGGTTCTGCCGCTGCGGGGCAAGGGGATCAACGTCGCCAAGGCGCGTCTCGACCGCGTTCTACGGAACGAGGGCATCGTCACCATCGTCTCGGCGCTGGGAACCGGCATCGGGAAGGACGACTTCGACATCGCGAAGCTCCGCTACCATCGGGTCATCCTCATGGCGGACGCCGACGTGGACGGGGCGCACATCCGCACGCTGCTACTGACGTTCTTCTTCCGCCAGATGCCGGAGATCATCCACGCGGGGCATCTGTTCATCGCGCAGCCGCCGCTCTACCGCGTGACGCGGGGCAGGCGCGTCGAGTACCTGCAGACGGACGAGCAGTTGACCGAGTTCCTCCTGAACGCCGCGCTGGACAACGTGCGCGTGCGAAACCTGCGACGCGATGAGGACTACACGGCGGAAGAGCTCGAAACGCTGGTGAACGCCGTCCGCCGGGTCGAGAAGCTGGTCAACGACCTGGGACGGCGCGGCATCGATCGCCAGCGGCTCTTCGCCCAGCACTTCCGGGGCGAGGAGCGCGTCCGGCTCTGGCGCATCGAGACGGACGAGGGCGAGTTCTACCGCTTCGAGGACGAAGGCTATGCCGACCTGTTGCCTCAGGATTCCGTGGAACGCGACGCGCAGATGAGTTTCGCGCAGCTCGCGGAGGACTCGGAGCTCCACGAGATCATCGTCGAGGATGTCTCCGACCTGCCGGAGATCCAGGAGATCGACGTCCTCGTGGTGGGTCTGCGCCCGCTGAACATTCTGCCGACGGACTTCCTCGTCGTCGGCGAGGAGGGCGCGAATACGGACACCATCTTCCGGCTGACGCACGGGACCCGGACGGAACGCGAGAAGACGGGTCGGTCGGTGTGGGAGCTTTTCGATCACATCCTGACAGTCGGCAAGCAGGGCTTGAACATCATGCGCTACAAGGGTCTCGCCGAGATGACCTGGGAGCAGCTCCGCGAGACGACGATGAACATCGAGAAGCGGACGCTCCTGCAGGTGAAGCTGGAGGACGTCGTCGAGGCGGATCGGATGTTCACCGTCCTGATGGGCGATCAGGTGGAACCGCGCCGCGACCTGATTGAGCGGTACGGTCAGCATGTTGAGCTCGATCTGTACGGGGCGTAAACAGCGCACGAGCGGTTCCGCACACGAAAGCGTCCGCATCGCGTGTTCCACGCGTACTGGGATACGAAGCTGGAGCTCGTTTGGTCAGCGCTCGACGAACTCGATGCCCTCGAACGCGCCGTTCGTAAGGTCTACGTCGAATGACGGAACCAACTTCCGCCGCTACTTCGGGCTGCTATGCCTTCTCGAAAGGCTTCTGCCGTGCGAGATCGACCTGCTGACCCGGAACGAGATCAGACCGCACGCGCGCGAAAGCATCGAGCGCGACCTGATTCCCGTGCTCTGACGGCGATAGACGGCGGGAATCTGCGAGTTGTTCTCAGTTGTACACACTCGGTCGGTGCGCCGGAAACGCGCGCCGCTGCTGGGATGAACGAGGATATCCACCGAGTTATCCACAAGTTGTGAACAGGTAGTCCACGAACGCGGTTGGTGCGTTGAGCGCCCAAGCACTATCCTATCCATGCGATTTCCTGATATCTCGCAGGGAAGGACACACCGTTGAGCATCGGGGATCGATGGCTCCGCTGGGTGGGACTCCTCATCGCGGTTGGACTTGTCCGACTCGCTTCCGCGCAGGATTTGGCGACGGACACGCGCATCGCGTTCGTCTCGGAACGCGACGGCAACGCGGAAATCTACCTCATCCGACCTGACGGCTCCGATCCCGTCAATCTGACGAATCATCCCGCGTCCGACACGCTTCCGAAATGGTCTCCTGACGGGAAGCGCATCGCGTTTCTCTCGAAGCGCAACGGTACGACGGATCTGTTCGCGATGAACGCGGACGGTTCGGGCGTCACGCCGCTGGCGAGCGTCGTCACGGACTTCGCTTGGTCACCGGACGGGACGCGGATCGCCTACGGGGATGGCAAGGCAGTCTACCTTGGGGACCAGCCGACGATATCGGTCGTGAACGCGGACGGGTCCAACGCACATCCCGTGGCGGCGGGCGACGAATTCGCCTGGTCTCCTGACGGAACTCAACTCGCCGTCATGTCGACAGGCCAGAGAGCCAGTGCAGAACCTTTCCCGCGACTGTTCGAAGAGGCTATCGTCGTCAGTGCCGATGGCAGTGAGGCGATACTTGCGTACTCCACGTCGTTCATCGCTACAGGTCATTCCACCCAACCATTCACACCGATCTGGTATCAAGACGGTTCGCGTGTCATCTTCTTCACTGCTCTTTGGAGCGGCCACCGGCACTATCGCGGCGGCAGGGCCGTCTCCGTGCATCCCGACGGCTCCGACCAGGTATTCCTCCCTGAGCTATACTCCAGACCCCTCTCCATCTCTCCTGACGGAATGCGCATTCTATGGACGCTCTTGCCGACACAGCCCGGCCCCAATACGTTACTTCTCTCCGTGACGGACTTGAGCGGAACGAACGCGCAGCGACTGAGTCCCGCATCGCTGAGCATTTCCGACGCATCCTGGTCGCCTGACGGAACCCACATCCTCGGCTGTATATCAAGATTGAAGAGCCCCGGCGATGTAGGTCTGTACCTTGTCGCGGCAGACGGATCAGAGCGTGAACGACTGACGTCCTGGGACGACTACCAGCCGGACTGGCAACCGATACCCGCCGTTGCGCCGTCAATGGTATTCGAGGGCACCTTGCCCGCCGGTCTGAGCATCTTCGCCGCGCCGCTACGGACGGACACGCTCAGCGGAGGAGGACAGACCATCTCCGTCGCCGAGGACGGCGGTGTTCTCATGGCGCGCCACCTCATCCGCCTCGGATCGACGGTCTGCGTCCGGCTGGTCGACGGGCATTGGGAGGCGGTCATCGGACGGGAAGGGCGCATCGTCTTCGGGCGGGACTTCCCGATAGAAGCCGCGCGGGGTTACGTCATCAACCTCCTGTCACCGATAGCGATCACCGTCGTAGGGACGGCGCACGGCACGCCGGCTCCCGCGTCTCCAGCGAGCCCGTCAGCTGTATGGGCATTCGCGGTTGCGGGTCGGGTCGAGGATGCGACGATCCTTCCGGAAGGGACGCGGGTTCGCGTGCGGAACACGCGGTTGAGCCGCGCCGTCGAGGCTGCGATCGAGTCGGATGGCAGCTTCGCCGCCGCGCTGGTGGACGGGGATCAACAGGTGACGGTCGGGGAGGGGGATCTTGTCGTCCTGGAACTTGTCGCGCGGCGCGGGGAAATCATGGGTCGGACGACGGCGTTGCGCGTCAGTCCGGACGACCTGCGGAACGCGTCCGCCGTCGCGAGCGTTTCCGCGCGACCGGAACGTACCCATCTCTTACCGAACTATCCGAATCCCTTCAATCCGGAGACGTGGATACCCTACGTGCTGGCGGACTCCGGCGAGATGACGATCCGTGTCTTCGACACGCGCGGGACGCTCGTACGGACGCTGATCCAGGCCGTCCGACCAGCGGGCTACTACACGGATCGCGGCTCGGCAGTATACTGGAATGGGAGCAACGACGCGGGCGAGACCGTCGCGAGCGGGGTCTACATCGTCGAGCTCTGTCAGGGGTCGAGCCGGAGCGTCCGGCGGGTCGCTATCGGACGGTGAGGGTCACGAAACGCCGTGCGAAGCGATGACATCCGTCGCCCTTCCGAACGTTATCGTAAATGGTGCACTTTGCGTTCGTGTCGTAAGCGATTAGCTCCGCCAGCATCCGAACCGCGCTCCGCGAGGGCAAGGTGGCTCTATGAAGCGGGCTCGGCAAGTGGATGAGATCGTGAACCAATGGGCTTCCCGAGCCGAGAACGACCTGGTGAACGCGGCACTTCATACGGACGAAGAGGCACAGCGCATGAACAGCGAAATCCTGTTCCTGGCTGAAGAGTCGCTCGAGGGCGGATACGAAGCGCGGGCGCTCGGCCACGCGATCTTCACCCAAGCCGAGACGTACGACGAGCTCAAGGACATGATCCGCGATGCGGTGTGCGTGCATTTCGAAGAGGAAGACCGTCCCCGAATCATCCGTGTACACTTCGTCCGGGAAGAAGTGCTCTCCGCGTGAGACTTCCTCGCGACATTAACGGCGACGAACTCGTGGCTCGCTTGGCACGGTTCGGGTATGTGGTTGTCCGGCAGAGCGGGAGCCATCTGAGGTTGACTTCGACGTTCAGGGATGAAGCCCATCACGTCACCGTTCCGCGCCATCAGCCTCTCAAAGTCGGGACGCTGAGCGCGATCGTCAAAGAGGTCGCGCGATATCTAGACAGGGACTGGCGCGAGCTTGTCGACGACCTTTTCTCGCACTGAGCTACCGTACCGACCAGCTAAGGACATCTGAAACCGAAGATGGCAATTTCTCCTCCACCGACGATCGACGATTCGACTGAGCGCATCCTGACGCGCTACATCGAGGACGAACTCCGCGATTCGTACCTGACGTACGCGATGAGCGTCAATACGAACCGCGCTATCCCCGACGTGCGCGACGGGCTCAAACCCTCCTCCCGGCGCATCCTCTACGCGATGTACGAGGAGGGACTCACCAGCGACCGACCCTACGACAAGTGCGCTGCCGTCGTCGGCGAGGTGATGAAGAACTTCCACCCCCACGGCGATGGGCCCATCTACCAGACTCTCGTCGGGATGGCGCAGGACTTCTCGATGCGCTATCCGCTGCTCGACGGGCAGGGCAACTTCGGCTCCATCGACGACGACCCGCCCGGAGCCATGCGCTACACGGAAGTGCGGCTCTCCCGGCTCTCCAACGAGATGCTCGCCGACATCGACCGCGACACCGTCGATTTCCAGCCCAACTACAAGGAATCGACGACCGAGCCGACGGTTCTCCCCGCGCGGCTCCCCAATCTGATCGTCAACGGGACGACCGGCATCGGCGTCGGCTATCTGACGCGCATCCCGCCGCACAACCTCGGCGAGGTCGTTGACGCGCTCGTCCACCTGGTCGATCACCCGGACGCGACGCTCGACGCCCTGATGGCGTTCATCCCTGCGCCGGATTTCCCGACGGGCGGCGTCATCGTCGGGCGTGACGGCGTCCGCGAGGCGTTCGGGACGGGTCGGGGTTCCATCACGATGCGCGCGCGGACGACCATCGAGCCGGTCAAAGACCGCGAGCAGATCATCGTCACGGAGATTCCCTACCAGATCAAGAAGAACGCCCTGCTCGAGAAGATGGCGCACTGCGTCAACGAGAAGACCATCACCGGTATCTCGGACATCCGCGACGAATCCGACCGCGAGATCCGCATCGTCATCGAGCTCAAGCGCGGCGAAGTGACCCAGGTCGTCTTGAACCAACTCTTCAAGCACACGCCGCTCCAGACGACCTTCAACGTCCTGTCGCTCTGCCTCGTCGACGGACAGCCGCGCGAACTCTCCCTCCCCGACATGCTCTACCACTACGTCGAGCATCGGCGGGAGGTCATCCGGCGGCGCACGGCGTACGACCTGCGCCGTGGCGAAGAGCGGCTCCACGTCCTCGAAGGCTACCGGAACGCCCTCAGCCACATCGACGAGATCATCGAGATCGTCCAGGAATCGAGCTCGCCCGCCGAAGCGCGCGAGGCGATCATCGACCGCTTCGGGTTCTCCGAAATCCAGGCGGTCGAAATCCTCGGACTCACCCTCCAGCGCCTGACCGGGCTGGAACGCCAGAAGATCAACGACGAATACACCGACCTGCTCGTCAAGGTCGAAGAGTACCGCGCGATCCTCGAAAGCGATCTGCTCGTTCGCAACATCATCAAGGAAGAGCTGCTCGTCCTCAAAGAGACCTACGCGGACAGCCGCCGCACGTCGATCATCGCCCACGAGGGCGACCTACGGATGGAAGACCTCATCGCCGACGAGCAGATGGTCATCACGCTCTCCCATTCGGGCTACATCAAGCGGATCCCGCAGGACACCTACCATCGCCAGCGGCGCGGCGGAGTGGGTATCAAGGGCGTCGAGTCGCGCGAGGACGATTTCGTCAGCGACATGTTCATCGCCTCCAACCACCAGTACATCCTCATCTTCACGAACACGGGGCGATGCTACTGGCTCAAGGTCTATGAGATACCGGAGGCGAGCCGTCAGGCGCGGGGTAGGGCGCTGGTGAATCTTCTCTCCCTCAACGATGAGGAGAGCATCGCCGCCGTCGTGCCCGTCCACGAGTTCGACGAGACGCGGACGCTCCTGTTCGCGACGCGCGCCGGCATCGTCAAGCGATGCGCCCTGGACGACTTCTCCCGTCCGCTCTCGACGGGCATCATCGCCCAGTCTCTGCGCGACGGCGACGTGCTCATGGACGTCCGCATCCTGGAACCTGAGGACCAGATCATCATGGTCACCGAGCAGGGCATGTCGATCCGGTTCTCCCAGGACGACGTGCGGGTGATGGGCAGAACCGCCCAGGGCGTGCGCGGCATCACGCTCAACGACGGAGACGCCGTCGCCGGGGTCGCCGCCGTCGTGCCGGATACGAAGGTCGATGACGCGACGCTCCTCGTCGTGACGGAGAACGGTTACGGCAAACGGACGGATATCGACGAGTACCGTTTGCAGAACCGGGGCGGCAAAGGCATCATCACGATCAAGACGAATCGGAGGAACGGAAAGGTCGTCGGAGCCCGCCTCGTCTCGCCGGATGACGAGATCATGGTCATCAACACCAACGGGCTCATCACCCGGATGTCCGTCCGCGACATGCGCGTCATCGGGCGCAACACCCAGGGAGTTAAGATCATGTCCCTGCGGGAGGGCGAGCACATCCAAGCGATCGCGCGTATCCAAGAGGACGCCGAATCCGAAGTGCAGGGAGACGCGAATGGGAACGGCGCGGGAGGTTCCAACGAATCGTCGGAGTCGTGAGATTCGTCTGGCGTTCGGGTTGGTGTGCGCTCTGCTGACGGCAGCGGCACACGGCGCGGAGCCGACCGTGTGGACCGAGGGCGGTCTGGAGCCCATCGCCATCGCGGCGCCGGGGGTTCGCGCCAAGCTCGAGATCGAACGGCTCGCCGACACGCGCTACATGCTCGCCCTGTTCCACGAGTACGCCCAGGACCCGCGCCGCGCCCGCGACGAGCTCGAAGCCTGCGTCCAGACGCACCCCGACTCCGCCCTCTTCCACGCCCGGCTGGCTTCCGTCCTGCTGACGATGAACGACGTCCGCCGCGCCGAGAACCTGAGCCAGCGCGCCATCGAGCTCGATCCCAAGAACGCCGACGCGTTCGTGACGCTGGGCAGAGCCAGCCTGGTGCGCCGCGACTCGGCGCGCGCGCTGGAGTACTTCCGCAGAGCCGTCGAGGTCGCGCCGAAGCACGCGGAAGGGCTGGCATCCCTCGGGAGCGTCGCCGGCGAGCTCGGGGAGTACGACACGGCGATCTCGGCGTACACGGCGCTCATCAAGCTGCGGTCGATGGACCCGCGCTATCGGTTCTTCTTGGCGCGGGCGTATGCGGGCAAGGGCGATGCGGATTCCGCCGTCGCCGAGTTCCGCCACGTGCTCCAGTTGAACCCGACCTACATCCCGGCTCGCACGGCGCTGGCGCGGCTCTACGACCAGAAGGGGCTGCCCGAAGACGCCATCCGCGAGTACGAGACGCTTCTCAGGCTCCAACCGGCGCAGCTTCCGGCGATCCTGAACGAACTCGGGAAGCTCTACGTGGCGCGGGAACGGTTCCCCGAAGCGATCGGTGTCTACGAGCAGATCCTCGCGGCTTCCGAGGGAACCAACGACATCGCGCGCATCCTGCTCGCCCGGCTCTATGCCGCCGAAGGTCAGTTCGACGATGCCATCGCCCAGTGCAAGCACGTCGTCGAGCGCCAGCCGAACAACGCCGAGGCGAACCGGCTGCTGGGCAGCCTGTACCTGTCGGCGGAGCGGCATTACGACGCCATCGAAGCCCTGACCCGCGCCCTCAGCATCGAGCCGGATCACGAAGACGCCCTCTACTGGCTCGCGATGACCTACGACCAACTCGGCGAGACGGACACCGCCATCCAGACGTTCCAGCGCCTGCTGAACCTCTACCCGCAGAACCACATGGCGATGAACAGCCTCGGGTTCCTCTTCGCCGAACGCGGCGAACGACTCGACGAGGCGGTGCGGCTCATCCAGAAGGCGCTCGAAGCGGAACCCGAGAACGGAGCCTACCTCGACAGCCTCGGCTGGGCGTACCACAAGCAGGGGAAGTCCGACCTGGCGGTGCGCTATCTGGAACAAGCGAACGAGCGCCAATCGGGGAACAGCGAGATCCTGGAACACCTCGGCGACGCCCACCTGAAGGCGGGGAACCCGGATCGGGCGATGACGTTGTGGCAGGAAGCCCTCGAAGCGGGCCCCGGGAATGATGCGCTCCGCCGGAAGATCGAGACGCGCGGCGCTTCCCAGGCGCGGAGCGGGCAGTAGCGCTTCGAGTTGCCTCGAGCGCAATCCATGGACACGGATAGTGTCTGCCGAACACGCTGCCCACTTACGTGCCATAGCCTTTGTTGCGGAGAATTCCCGTGCGAGATCGCGCCGAACAGCTTCGGATTGAGACGGGAAGTCCGCTGTTCGACGCCGTAGACCACGCCCGCGCAGAGCTTTCGGCTCGCTTCGCTGACAGATTCGTGACGGAGCCGATGCTAACGCGTTCGCTAGTGAGCTTCCAGGCGAACAAATCAAGGCCTGCGTATCGCTGGTACAAGTTCAAGGAGGCGTTCTCTGCTTCGCTCGTGGAATATTTCTTGCACCGATTCGGGATACAGCGCGGCCGGATTCTTGATCCGTTCGCGGGGAGCGGAACGGCTCTTTTTGCCGCAAGCGCTGCGGGAATCGACGCTGACGGCGTTGAGCTACTGCCCATCGGTCAGCAGATCATCCGAGCTCGGCAGATCATACGCGCTGGACTGCCAAAGGAAGACCTTGATACCCTACGGCAGTGGTCGCGGTCGCGCGTCTGGGAGAGTCACGGTACCAGAGCTGTCGTGCCAGAGCTTCGAGTGACGAAGGGAGCCTATCCCGACGAGACGAAGGACTCCATCGAACGGTATCTTGCAGCGTGTCAGGACGTAAGCCTGTCGGTGCGGACGATCCTGCGTTTTGCGCTGTTCTGCGTTCTCGAGGAAGTCAGTTTCACGCGCAAGGACGGGCAGTACCTCCGATGGGACTACCGCTCCGGACGGCGTCAAGGCAAGAAGATGTTCGACAAGGGCGCTATCGCCGACTTCGGGTCAGCAGTCCAATCGAAGCTCACGGAGATCCTCCTGGACGCCGTTGCTACTGAAGAAGACGAACTGGTGTCGTTCGCGGACCTGAACGGCGCGATTCGGCTCTTCGAAGGTTCCTGTCTACAGGTCCTACCGGGTCTGGACGACCTAGCTTACGACGCGATCATCACGTCGCCTCCCTACTGTAATCGTTACGACTACACGCGAACCTATGCGCTGGAACTCGCGCTGCTGGGCGTTGACGACCGAGGTCTCGGTGAGCTGCGCCAGCAGATGCTGAGTTGTACGGTCGAGAACCGGGCAAAAGACCTGCGCGGGATGAATCCTCAGTGGGCATTGGCGCTAAATGCCTCAGATCGCCAGCCATTGCTGCAGGCGATCCTGGCGTTCCTCGAGGCACAGAAGGCGGACGGTTTCCTGAATAACAGCGGCATTCCTCGGATGGTGCGCGGGTATTTCTACGAGATGGCATGTGTCATCGCCGAGTGCTCTCGAGTGATGAAAGGGAATGCCCCGCTTCTGATGGTCAATGACAACGTGCGGTATGCTGGCGTCAGCATCCCGGTCGATGCGATTCTCTCCCACATCGCGGAGCAGGTTGGCTTTCGCGTCGAAAGCATCCTGGTTCTGCCCAATGGGAAGGGAAACAGCAGCCAGCAGATGGGAGAGCACGGGCGCGAAGTGCTGCGGAAGTGCGTCTACGTGTGGAGAAAGCCGTGATGTCCGGAGCCCCATACCGGCGTCACCTAGCGTCCAGCGAAGACCTCGTCACGACGTACGAAGCCACAAGGGCTGGGTTCGTCCAACTCGCCCTAGAGAAGAACCGGCGCGCGACGCCCTTTGTCCATGAAGCCCGGGCGCTGCAGCATTCCGCGGCGAGAGCCCGAGCACCCAAAGACCTTCTTGCGATCTCAGATATCGAGGCTGGGCTGCTGACAGCCGCCGGGCTATCCGACAAGGCGTTGACGCATCTTCGACCCGAAGACAAGAAGGAGGCGATCCGACTTCTGATCGAGAACCACCTCGAACCGGCGGGGGTGAAGTTCGTCGAGGAGCTCGTGTTTCGATTCCTGCTGACTCGTGGAGACACGCTCGGGGGCTCGATGCGGAATGCTGGCGGGGTGCTCGCGCAACGCAGGCTCGTCCGTGCGTTCATCTCGACGCTTAGGATGGCAGGCACTGGCTATCGTTGGCTTCACACGAAATCGCGCAAGTGGATCGAAGGATCCGACAACGACTCGGACATCGAACTTTCGTTGCGCGGGCTCAGTTGGGTGCGCGGCAATCGCTCACGGACACTTCTCAGCAATCTGACAATCCCCTTCGTGGGGAACAACGTGGACCTGTGCTTGCTGGACATTAGTCACGGCGATCTGGCACGTGACACGTACGAGAGCGCTTCGGTGTACGTCGCCGTCGGAGAGCTCAAGGGAGGCATCGATCCTGCGGGTGCGGACGAGCATTGGAAGACGGCGCGAACCGCGTTGGACCGAATCCGCAAGTCGTTCCGCAGCGAGTCTCGAGTGCCGGCCACGTTCTTTGTCGGCGCTGCCGTCGAGAAGAAGATGGCGACCGAGATATGGCGTTCACTGGAGAACGGCTCACTGACCAATGCCGCGAACTTGAACGACGACCGCCAGGTGGCATCGCTATCGACCTGGTTGTGCAGTCTGTAGCTTAAAGGCAGACCCATGGCGAGGATCGAGGGCATCCGAATCCGGAACTTCCGGTCACTGAAAGACGTGACCCTGGGCAAGCTCTGGAACACGCAGGGAGTCGAACCGCTGACGCCGATCACGGCGGTCATCGGCAAGAACGGCGTCGGCAAGAGCGCGCTGTTCGACGTGTTCGGCTTTCTCGCGGACTGCCTGAAGGTGGGCGTCGAGGAAGCATGCGATGCGCGGGGTCGCGGCGGCTTCGAGCGCATCCGGACGCAGGGGCAGACGGGCCCTATCGGGTTCGAGATTTACTACAGGGAAGAAACGATATCCCGTCGGATTGCCTACGATAGGATACAGGGCGAGAGCGGTTCGACTGTGGTTGACGTGAACCTCAGCGAAAAGCCGAGCTCCCGTCCGATCACCTACGAACTGTCCATTGATCTTGATCCATCCGGTCGGCCCTACGTGAAAAAGGAACGATTCCGACAACGGAGGGCAAGACAATCCCACGGACGACCGTATTCGTTTCTGATTCTAGATGAAGGTACGGGAGTCGTTTGGAAGGGCCTTTACGCAGGTGCGAAATTGGGCGACGAAGACGATTCATCAGCGCCATGGTTTCTGGTTCAAGGTAAAGGCGCTGAGGGGGGCGGTTTCGAGGAAAGCGCCGAGTCGGAAACAGTCGAACTCGAAGACGTTCGGAAACTCGGTATTGCCACCCTCGGAGCGCTCAGACAACACCCGCGCATCGCGTCTTTCCGCCGGTTCATCGAAGACTGGTACCTGAGCTACTTCGTTCCCGACGCGGCGCGGGGCCTCCCGCTTTCGGGGCCGCAGAAACGGCTGAACGCACATGGGGACAACCTGGCGAACGTCGTCCAATACATGGAGCGAGAACACAAGGATCG
>VGLH01000065.1 GCA_016866785.1 Candidatus Poribacteria bacterium | reverse complement strand
AGGTACGCTCGGCTCGGGATCGGCGCGTCCCGCGACGTGAGTTTCAGCATCTGCGGCGATTGTGATCCGAGCCGACGCCGCAGCTCTCGGAACTCGGGGTCGAACCGCCTCTGGAAGCCGACCATGAGGGATCGATTCCGTGACCTGGACAGTCGGTAGCACTCGCAGACCTGATCGAGCGTGCCGAGGGGCTTCTCGCAGAAGACGTGGAACCCGGCGGACAGGGAAGCCAGAACCAGTTCCGTGTGGGTGTGAGTGGTCGTTGCAACGATCACGACGTCGGCATCATGCCGGGCGAAGGCTTCTGCCGCGTCCGACGCTGTCGGGCAACCCAGAGCGTCCGCCAGGGCGGTCGCGCGGGACGTGTCGCGATCCACGACGCACACGGCTTGGTATCGCGTCGAGGTTCTCAGCGAGTTGGCATGGAATGCTCCGGCGCGCCCAGCCCCTAACAGGATCGCCCGAATCACCGCTTGTCTCCGGTTCTGGCGAGCCACGCTCCCGTCGTCTTGAGCACGCTCGCCTTCAGGTCGGCGTTCTGCCTGCGCACAGGCACGAGGTCGAGGACATCGAATCCACATGTCCCGAGCACGCGCTCGAGACTCACCAGACACGTCGGCGATCCCCCTCCGCCTCCCCCTGCGACGGCGATTCCGATGCACGGCTTGCCAGCGATTCCCACCTTGCCGTCGTCGTGCGTGCAGACCCGTCTCAGTCGATCCAGGAACGCTCGGAGGCTTTCGCTCAGGTCGCCGTAGTATACGGGCGTTAAGACCGCGACAGCGTCGGAGCGGCGGATGCGCTCGACGACTCCGGCGAAGTCGTCCTCGATGACGCAGACGCCTTCCGACCGACACGTGCCCCATCCGTTGTCGTCGCACTGCCGGCATCGCTCCACCTCGATCAGCGGCAGAAAGACCGCCTCGCTCCACGCGCCCATCTCGCTGAGTCCGAGCGCCAAGGCGGCTCCTGCGCGGGCGGTCTGCCCTTCTGGATTGCGGCTGCCGTAGACCAGCAGGACGTTCAAGTCGCTACCCTCCGTGGCGGTGTGTCGCGTTGTCCAGCGATCCGAAGCCTAACGCCGCGCGCCCGTCAGAGCAACAGGCATCCCTCGACCTTACGCAGCGCGCACTCAGCGGCTACTCCTGTATTGACAGTCGTGTCAGGTCTCGCTGCCCACCGAGCGCACAGACGATGAGATGGTTCGCCAACCAGAGGCGACGGCGGAACTATCGCCCGCATGTCTCCACGCGGGAGACTATCGCGGGAGCGGCAATCCTCGTCTTGCTCGCGGTCGTCGTCGTATCCATCTACACCAAGGGCAAGCGATACGATCCCAACGTTTTCGCGCTGGATCCGTCGCTTCTGACCGCGTCCGAAGTGCTTCCGGTTCTCGACGCCGAACCAGCGCCCGACGACCAGTCTTCCGGCGACATCGTCACCCCGACTACAGACGAGGACGCCTCGGCCGGAGCCGGCGGCAGCTTCCTTCCACCGACGCTTCCCTCCGGCTGGCGCGTCATGGGACGTGTCGAGCGCTACACGCCGGACAACCTGTACATCAAGATTAACGGTCGCGCGGAGCAGTACCTATCCTACGGCGTCGTCGGCATGGAGACGGTCGGGATCGCACGTTCGTCGGACCCGAGCGTCTTCATCGACGCCTACGTGTACGACATGGGAACCGACACGAACGCCCTCGGCATCTTCTCCATCGAACGGTCGCCGGGCGGCTCAGTCAGCTACGGGGACGAAGGGTACCGCGCCGGAGCCAGCATCTTCTTCAGGAAGGGACGCTACTACACGCAGCTCCTGCCGTCGGATGACGCTCCCGCCGTGCGCCAAGCCGCTGACGCGCTGGCTCGATCCATTTCCAGCGCGCAGCCGGCGAGCACGCAGCGTCCATGGGCGATGGACGCCTTTCCGAAGGCTGGACTGATTGCCGGGACATTCCAGTATCAGGCGAAGGACGCCCTCGGCATCTCATTCCTGAAAGACGTTTACACGTCCAAGTACCGGTCGGGCGATGCCGAGGTCGTTGCGTTCCTGACGCGCGCGAAGAACGACGCGGCTGCCCAGGCGTTGTTCGAGCAGTACGTCGGGTACATCGATCGGTTCGGCGAGCCCGTCGAGGGCAGCAGTGGTCTCACGATTGGAGATTTCGGCGGCTCGTACGACATCGTGTTCCGGCGCGGAACCGTCGTGGGCGGCGTCTCGGCAGCCACCGACCAAGCCGCCGCTGAGTCAGTCGCCGAGTTGCTGCGAAACGCGCTGAAGTAGGTCGCCCATGGATCGACGCGAATTCCTCAAACGGGTGGGCTCGACCGGAGCGGTCGCCATCGGCGCAGCCATCGGCGGCGTGATGCTCCACAATCGACCTGTCCTCGACCGCGTCCGCCGCCAGACGCTGCCGTCGTTCGCCGTGAGTCTGGGAGCCAACGACGTGCGGATGGCAGTCGCGCGAGGGACGCAGCCCGACGCGCTCTTGCGGGCTGCCCTCGGGGAAATGGGCGGGATCGGGCGATTCGTGAAGCCCAATGACCATGTGGTCATCAAAGTCAACGCCGCGTTCGACCGTCCGCCGCGTCTCGGTACGACGACGAGCCCGGAAGTGCTGACCGCTGTCGTCGCACAGTGCCGCGAGGCGGGAGCCCGCAAGATCGTTGTTACCGACAACCCGATCAATCAGCCGGAGAGCTCGTTCCACAAGTCGGGGATCCGTCAGGCGGCGCTCGACGCCGGAGCCGAGATCGCCTATCCCTTCGCGAGCCAGTTCGAGGAGCTCTACATCGGTGGGGAGACCCTCACCGACACCTGGCCCATGTTCTTCGGGCCCTTCGCGCGTGCCACGAAGGTGATCGGCGTCGCGCCGCTGAAGGACCACAACCTGTGCTACGCGTCGATGACGATGAAGAACTGGTACGGGTTGCTCGGAGGCGGGCGGAACCGGTTCCACCAGAACATCCACGGCATCATTTCCGACTTCCCGCACATGATCAAGCCGACGCTCGTCGTGCTCGACGGCACGCGCGTTCTGGTACGGAACGGACCGACTGGCGGCAGTCTGAGCGATGTGGCCCCGGGCGACACGGTAGTCGTCGGCGTCGATATGGTGGCGGTCGACGCGTTCGGCTACGAGCTGCTTCGGGGCATCCGGCAAACGGGCCCTGAGACCATCGGTTACCTCGAACAGGCGCATTCGCGAGGTCTGGGGAACCGTGACTGGCGGTCGCAAGTCTGGCGCGAGGTGACGATATGAGGATCGCCCGCATCCGTATCGTCTCGCAGGCTGTCTTCTTCGCGCTGTTCGCGTTCTTCGCGTTCGTCACGGAGTTCGGTCACCTGCGAGGCTACCCCGTCTCCCTGTTCCTCGAAGCCGATCCCCTCGTAGGCATCGCTACGGCAATCACGACCCACAGCCTGTATCGTGGGCTCCTATGGTCGCTCGTGCTGCTCATACCGACGCTGCTGCTAGGCAGGATCTTCTGCGGGTGGATCTGCCCCTTCGGGTCCATCCATCACTTCACAGGCTGGATCGCCAGCAACCTGAACATAAGGCGTCGGTTGATCGCCAACTCGTATCGTCCCCTCTACGCGTTCAAGTACTACCTGCTGGCGGCGATGGTCGTCGCCGCGCTCTTCGGCAGCCTGCAGATCGGGCTTCTCGACCCGATTGCCACGGTGTCGCGGTCCTTGACGGTCGCGATCCTGCCTGCGCTCGACACCCTCACCCAGTCGGTCTACGTGCGCCCCTACGAGTTCCGACTGGCGTGGGTCGTCGGGTTCCTGTTCGTCTTCTTCGTGGGCATGAATCTGGTGATCCCGCGCTTCTTCTGCCGAGCGCTCTGCCCCCTAGGGGCGACGCTCGGTGTGCTGTCGCGATTCTCGCTCTGGCGGATCCATCGCGACATCGAGAAGTGCAACGGCTGCGATCTCTGCCGAAGCTTCTGCGAGGGGGCGAGCGATCCCCAGGCGAAGCTCCGCAAGTCCGAGTGCTTCGTCTGCATGAACTGCCTCGACGACTGCCCGGAAGATGCCCTCGCGTTCCGGTTCCTCCCGGACCGATCCGGCGAGGTGACGAACCCCGACGTTGCGCGTCGGCGCTTGCTGTTCGCCGGCGTCGCGGGTCTGCTGTTCTTCCCGTTCGCTCGCCGGAGCGGCGCGACCACCAAGGACTTCGACAAGCAAGTCATTCGCCCGCCAGGATCGGTGGCGGAATCGCTATTCCTGGAACGCTGCATCAAGTGCGACCAATGCCTGCGAGTGTGCCCTACGAACACGCTCCAGCCCGCGCTCTTCGAAGCCGGAGTCGAAGGCATCTGGACCCCGATCCTCAACATGCGTATGGGCTACTGCGAGCTCAACTGCACGCTCTGCGGGCAAGTCTGTCCGACCGGCGCGATCCAACGCATCTCGATCCCGCAGAAGCTCGGGCTCGGCGAGTTCAGCGAGCGAGGACGCGTCCGCCTCGGAACCGCGTTCTACGACAGAGGTCGTTGCCTCCCGTGGGCGATGGACACGCCCTGCGTCGTCTGCGAAGAGGTGTGTCCGGTGTCGCCCAAAGCCATCTTCACGCGACCTGTCACGGTGACGACGCGCATCGGACAGGCGCTGGAGCTCCATCGTCCCTACGTGGATCCCACCCGGTGCATCGGGTGCGGCATCTGCGAGCACGAGTGCCCGGTGCGCGACGAGCGCGCCGTCCGCGTGACCGCCGTCGGCGAAACGCGTTCGACCGACCGTCGCCTGCTTCTCACCAGCTAGCCGCACCGTTCCGCGAGTCCGCGATCCTCTGCTTAGGGAAGGAAACCACCAGATGACCACTCGATGGTCTCGTCGAGAGTTTCTCATCAAGTCCAGCGTCGCCGGAGCCACGCTCGCCGTGGCGGGTTCCGCCAGGGGGGCGGCTGAAGCCGACAAGGCTCTTGTCGGCACGGACGGTATGCCCTTGTCGGTTCTCGGCAAGACCAAGGAGAAGGTGTCGATTCTCGGATTCGGAGGATCGGGAACCGTCGCCAAGGCTCCGCGCCTGTTGACAACCGCCATGTCTAAGGGCGTGACCTACATCGACACGGCGGAAGGGTACGACGGCGGCAACAGCGAGCGTGAGATCGGCAAGGTCTTCGCAGCCGGCGGCGTGGAGCGCAAGAAGGCGTTCATCGTCACGAAGTCGGGAGACCACAACCCGTCCAACCTGGCGTCGCGGCTGGATGCCAGCCTTGAGCGATTGCAGATGGACTACATCGACGCGCTCTTCCTGCACAACCTGAACAACCCGGATCGGCTCGATGACGAGCTTAAGGCGACGGCGGAAGCGCTGAAGAAGTCGAAGAAGGTGCGGTTCTTCGGGTTCTCGTGCCACGACTCGAACCTGGTCGCCGTCCTCGAGAAGGCGGCGTCTTGCGGCTTCGTCGATCTGTTCATGATCAAATACAACTTCCGCGACTACGACGACGACGCGCTCGCGAAGGCGCTCGACCTGTGCGCCAAGGCGGAAGTCGGAATCGTCGCGATGAAGACGGGCGCAGGCGCAGTGCCACGGTTCGACGAGTTCGAGGCTCAGGGAGTCGCCAAGCCGCTGGTGGCGCTCAAGGCGGTCTGGGCGGATCGGCGCGTGAACGTCGCCGTCTCGAAGATGGCGAACCTGGAGCAGGTCACGGACAACGCCGCCGCCGCCAAGGACCGGAAGCTGTCTCGCGCCGAGTGGAATCTGCTGGAGCGCTATGCCGCCGAAACGGACCATCTGTACTGTCGCGGTTGCGGCAGTTTCTGTCAGTCGGCGTGCGGTGGCATGGTTGCCGTTGCTGACATCCTGCGCTTCCGAATGTACCACGACGGCTACGGCGACCGTGAGTTGGCTCGCGAGCTCTATCGGGAACTGCCGTCGGCGTCCCGCGATATCGCTGGCGTGGACTTCTCAGCGGCGGAAGCGGCCTGTCCGCATGGTCTCGCCATCGGCGACATGCTGCGCGAGGCGGAGTCCGCGTTGGCGTAGCGGTCAGCGCCCGCTGACCTCCAAGCCCTCGACGTCGAAGACGACGTTGACGCTGGCGCTGAAGTGCTTGGGATCGCGCACGAAGGTCGTGTAGTCTCGCAGGCGGTCGGCGGCGTTGGCGCTGTTGTGGGCGAGCACCACAGCGCCCGGCGCCAACCGGTCGTAGCACGCCTCGAGGATCTCGAGGTAGATGCCCTTGCCGCGTCCGCGGTCGCCGTCGGCGTCCAGGTAGAGCACTTGGATTGGCTCAGGGAAGTCGCGCACCACGTCGATGGCATCCGCCGCGATGACGCACGCGACTCCGGTCGGATCGATCTTGCGCACATTCTGCTCTGCGCGTTCCGCCTCTTCCGGTCGGATCTCGACGCCGATCAGGTTCTTCGCCGTGTAACACGCTCCGGGTCCAACACCCGCGCCAGCGTTCGAGATGAAGGTGTTACCGCAGAAGACACCTGCCGCGATCATGTTCTCCGGTTGGATGATCGCGTTGATCGCGTAGAGGAGTCGCTGCATCCGAGGAGTGATCGCCGTCCACGGGATATCGAAACGCTCCGCGACGGCGCGGCGATGCGCCAGCAGCTTGCTGCCGTCGTAGCGCGTATGGGGAAGTATCCCAACCGACTCCAGCATGGCGAGAGCGTCGCCAACGACCCGAATCTCGCTGTCGAGGGGCTCGAGCTCCTTGAACGGATTCCGGTAGTCCATTCGGTAGTGATCCCAGTCGTCGCTGCGGAACGTCTCGCTCACTCGGCATCTCCTTGTCTCGGTAGGGCACTCCGGCACGCTTAGAGTGATAGCCTACCGAGGTGGTCGGGCAAGACGCGCCACGGACGCCTTGGCGTCCCTCAACCATCGTCAGGGATACGCGATTCCGCCCGTCGCGGAATCGGCGATCCATGGCTGGCTATCCACCGTCCTGGGTCAGGAACCGTCGTGGGTCCATCGTGGCTGCACGAGCCAGCCCTCACGTCCGGCGACCGCCCGGAGCTCCACGTCTCCCTTGTCGAGGAGAAGCGCCTCGCCAAGCGAGTCTCGCGCGGCGCAGAGCATGGCGTCGTCCGTCACAGCGTCGCCAACGGCGAAGACGGGCAGAGCGCCTGTGAAGCGTTCGATGGCGGCGACCTTGCCCTCACGGTAGGTCATCGGAGGCACCAGCTCGCCCGTGAACAGCCCGTCCTCGATGCCGTTGGTCATTCCGAACACATCGCCGCCGTCGATGCCGATGCGGCGTGCGAAGCGCGCGACGACGACGCGCGGACTCGCCGTGACGACGACAACCCGGAAACCGGCGTCGCGCAGCTCGTCCATCAGCCGTACGACCGGGGCAAAGACCCGGATTCCTCTCGCGACCGTCAGCGATAGCCCGCTGTTCGCGCGCCAGGTTTCATCCTTCACAGGGCAGGCGAGTTCTCGGTCGATCACGTCATCGACAACGGCAGCCACGTCTGCAGGACGCATCCCGACCAGGAGCTTGGCAGACCACGCATACGCTTCCCGGGCTCCCATCGACTCGATGGTTCGATGGTAGAGGCAGGCAAACCGGACGCGGAAGTCGTCGCGAATCGACTCGCTGGATGCCGCCTCGCGCCAGAGATAGCGTAGCGAGTCGGGCTCCAGGTCCGCAGGCACCAGGTTCCACAAGTCATCGAGATCGAAGCGGAATCGCATCGAGGAGACCAGCTCGAAGAAGACCGCCTCGCCGATATCGTTCAGGATGACCGTGTTATCCCAGTCGAACGCGGCGACCGGCTGTGGTCCACTCCCATGCAGAGGCGAACCTCGACCGCGAGACCGGATCAGTCGGTCGATGCGCTCCCGGATGGGATGCAGCCACACTCCGTCGACGGCGGGAAGTCCCAGATCCATCGCGCCTCCTCGTGTCGGGACCCTATCGTCGCCCTTCAGGCGCCCGAAGCCGCGTCGCCCTCAGACACGCGCACACGGACGCCCATACTAGCAACGTCCTGCAGAAGTCGCGCCGGGTCGACCAGGTGACCCATCATGTGGAGCCCCGGAACGGACCGCGACCCGTCGAGATACTGCTCCAGACACGCGACTACGGGCGCCACAGTCAGGACGTACGCGTCGTCGTGCTCCACTTCGACACGGAGTTGCGCGAGCCCACCCTCGTTTTCTCCGGTCGCCTCGAGCCGCACCAGCGACCGTTGCTGTGGCGGCGAGAACCGCCGGATGCCCCATATCATCCACTTCGACAGCGCCGCTCGTCCGAACCCCTGTCCGATGTGCGGCGCGATTGCGGCGAGCGGCAGGACGACGCCATCGACGAACTTGTTGAACCCGGCGACGTAGACTCCCAGTTCGTCGATTACCAGGGATGACGGGAGCCCTCGCACCTCCTCCATCGCCACCGGGAAACAGCGTCGCTCGCCGAACGGCGGGCCCAGGTCGCGCGTGAGGCACTCCCGGTACGGAACCGCGCGCCACGCACCGGCGCGATAGACCTCTGGGCGCATCTCCGCGATCTCATCGATGATCTCGCCCACGGACGATGTATCGTCAACGCGGACGTTCATCGCCAGGAACAACTGCACCGCGCGGATCCGCGAGAGCCGCGCGGCGGCAAATCGGATGAGAACGGACGGCAGACCGGGATGGAAGCCAGCCAGCGAGATCACGCAGCGGCCAGAGCCGTCGATCTCGCCGCGAAGCTCCTTCAACGCCGCGAACGCTGCGGACGGATAGTGGATGTCGAGATAGTCCGTACCAGCACGGAGCGCCGCTCGCACAACCTGACGGACGTACGCGACCGTCGTCGAGGCGACGACGAGCATTCGGGCCCCGGACAGCACGCCCTCGAGCCCTACGGCGTCGTCGGCATCGGCGCACACGCCCGACGCTCGCGAAGCCCCGCACTCGGCGTTGACTTCGTCGGCAAGCGCCTCTGCGCGGCTCAGGTTCCGCCCGGCGATGACCACGTCCGCGCCGGTGCGTCGGAGCAGCAGCCGCGCAATGGCGCTCCCGGCTCGCCCGTATCCGCCCAAGACGACGATCCGAGTGCTGCCCACGGGCGGTGTCCCGTCGATGGCTGTCAGACGCGGTCGCTGGCAAGACCCGACAGAAGACGCTCCGCGGCGGCGACCATCATCTCGCCCGCCTCCGGCACGAGCTTGCTGCTCCGGGCGAGCCAGGTCTCGTAGCTGCCTTCGTCGAATGCAGCTCGCGTAGGGACGTACCCGACGTAGTCGTTCGCGAGCTCGATCTTGAACAGCGGTCGGAGCGGCGACCGGGCGGCGAGGTCTACGGCGTACTGCGCGAACACCTCGCCTGGCAGCCCGACGAACCCGACGCCATCGAGCGATATCGCCTGCACTTCGGTGGTCACCTGGCGCGGCATCGCGTCGAGGAGCAGCAGTTCGCGCGCATAGAGCTCGTCGCGCGAGTAACCGTCCGACGGGTCGTCGGGAGAGCGATCCCCAAGGACGCGCCGAGCGTCTCGTCGCATCGCGTCGGTGATCGCCCGGACGGGGATCGTCAGTTCTTCGCGAGCGACGGACAGCGTCCCAGCGTCCTGGAAGTCGCCTCGGTCGATCAGCGCGATCACGTTGGATGCCAGCAGTCGAGCGACATGCTCCGCTTGCTCCCAACCGCCATGCCTCGTCGGTGGGTTGTTGACGTCGATGTTGTTCACGTCGCCGCAGAATCCGTTGGCGAGAGCGACCACGAACGACTCGCCGCACCATTCCCGCACCGTCTCGGCGAACATGCCGAAGTAGTCGGCGCTGATCCAGTCGCCCGGTGATCCGCCGACGTAGTGCAGCGCGAAATTCGCCAGGAGCGCGATGCCCGCGCCGGTTTCGGCGTTCACGACATGCAGGACGGCTACATCGGGATCGATGGGCCCCACCGGCTCGACAATCTCAGGGTTCCTGTAGCCGGGGTTCATCACGACGGAGCCATCCTTCATGCGGAACCGCCGGTTGAAGCTGAGGCGCGTCTCCTGTCCGAGCCGCACCTGCCACTTGGCAGGCTGCATCCGCGCAGCGGCGCGTCGCACGCTGTCGGCGATGCGCTCGGGCAAAGATGCCATGTACGATTCCGCGCAGGGCGTTCCCAACAAGCCCGCTGGCGACGGGCCCGTGTGGGTATGCGTCGCCGCCACCAGCACATTGCCGCCAGGAATCGCGCACGTGGCTTCGATCATGTCACGAGCGGCGCGGACGGTTTCGCCCGGAAGGGCGATGATGTCACAGATGACGAACGCGACGGTCGTGTCGCCGTCGTCCAGCACGATCGCCTTGGCGTGGAGCTCGTCGCGAACGTCTCTCGCCTTGCGGTCGTGGAAATAGCCCGCCAACGACGTACCCAGCAGCGGCGTGATGTTCGTTTGCGCTGCGCCAGCTCGCATCTTCAGCCTCCTGTCGCCTGGTGCGCGGCGATCCGTCGGTATGCTAGCCGAGGGCTTCACGCGCCTTGGTTTCGACGTCGACGGTCTGGTTCGTCTCCGATGCCTCGACCGCGCCAAACAGCATCGCGGCGCTCTTGATGTTGTCCGAGATGACGGTCGGCGGCTCGGGCCCGCCGTTCAGCCAGTCGAGGAACTGGTTCACGATGGCGTTGTGACCATCCCACTCCACGCTGACCAGGGGCAACTCGTGCGTGAGAACTCCCGAGCCCGGCGTGTGAGAGAGCAGCACGACCTTGTTGTCGCGGTCCAGCACGACGGCGCCCGCCTGCCCTTCGATCCGGTAGTACTCGGCGTGCCAGCTATTCTGGGAACCGGCTTCGAGGCAGTTGCCCTCGTAGTGTGCGTACAAGCCGTTCGCCATGCGCATCACGTAAGTGCCGCAGCACTCGCCGTCGAAACTCGCGTGCCCTGGGTTCCACTCCCAGCCCGCGATCGTGCTGCAGTCGGCTCCGGCAAGGTTCCGCATCTGATCGAAGTGATGGACGGACCCCTCGACCAGCAGGCTGTGCGGAATCTCATGCCGGAACATGCCCCAGGCGCCGCGCTGTCGGTAGTCTGCAGCGAACCTTCCCATGATGTAGTTCGGCTCGCCGATCAGTCCCTCTCGAACGGCTTTCTGGATCGTCAAGATGCGCGGCGTGAACCGATAGTTCTGGACGACCTGCATCCGTACGCCTGCGTCGCGCACACCCTGGCAAATCGCCAGGCAGTCCTCCCACGTGTCGGCGATGGGCTTCTCGCTCAGGATGTCCAGCCCAGCTTCCGCCGCGCCAACTGCGGCTTCACGATGGTGCGCCGGCGGGATCACGATGGTGCAGAAATCCGCGTCCACCGACGCGAATGCGTCGTGCATGTTCGTGAACCTCTGCGACGGCGTCAGGTTCAGGAAGTCGCCCTGGTCCTTGAGCACCTGCTCGCGGATCTCGACCAGTGCCACGATCTCCATGCGGTCTGCGAAGTTCGGGAAGAAGTGACGAATCCAGCCGCCTGCCATGCCGCCTGCGCCGATCATCAAGCAGCGCTTCTTCTCAGCCATCGATCACTCCTTGAGTCTGTCGGACGCTGCACACGGACGGATTCTACCAGTGAACGGCTGTCGCCATCAAAGACACACCTGCGCCCCTCGCGATCTGGGTGTATCATCGACCCGGCATTTCGGCAGTCGATCTCGGAGGATAGACATTGGCGCGCTTGGGAGTTCCGGTGACGGTAGCCATCTGCGGTGGGTCCGCGTCCGGCAAGACGACGTTCACGTCTGGACTGAGCGAGGCACTCGACGACATGAATCCGGTGGTGCTACATCAGGACGCCTACTTCCGCGACTGGTCCGTCTATCCGCCGGAGGAGCGCGAGAGAGTTCGCACGGCGAATCACCCGGACGCCGTCGAGTGGGACGTCCTCTGCGGCGACATCGAGCGTCTCCAATCCGGGGGATCCGTCGCAGCTCGACGCGGCGACGGAGTCGTGAAGCCCTCCTCGGTCATCCTGGTCGAGGGACACCTGTTGTTGTGGAGTGAACGGCTACGCGATCTTTCCCATCTTCGCCTGTTCCTCGATGTCGATCCGCACGAACGCGTCTTGCGGCGCCTCGAACGCGATGTCCAGCGACGCGGCGGCGACCTCGCTACCGCGATCGCCTGGTATCGCCGCGATGTGATCCCCAACTTCCCCATCTACACCGAGGCAGCCAAGCGACACGCGGACCTCGTCATACCCTACCACCACGAGAACCCAGCCGCGCTGGCGACGGTTGCCGCCGGGATCCGTTGGCTGGTGGCGCAGAACTCGTGAAGGGGGTAAGCCCAACCATGCGGTGGTCCGCGCCTGATCGCCTCACGACGGAGGCATTCGCTGTGCGCCGGTACGAGCCCGGCGACGGACGCGCACTGGCGGAAGCTGTCCGCGCTTCCTACGAGCATCTCAAGACCTTCATGCCCTGGGCGAAACTCGACGCGTCCGACGACGAGGCGGACACGTTCTGCCGCCACGCGTGTGCTCGGTACCTGCTCGACGAGGACTACACGTTGGGCATCTTCGATGTGGGAGGCAATCGTCTCCTAGGAGGGACCGGATTCCATCCGCGCGGTCGTCCGCGAGCCGCCGGCACTGCGGAGATCGGCATGTGGGTCCGCGCTGACGCAGCCCATCAGGGCATGGGAACGCGCGTCCTGACTGCGCTCCTGACATGGGGCTTTTCGGACGCCTGGTCGTGGGAACGCCTCGAGTGGCACTGCGACGCGCGCAACGGAGCGAGCGCTCGCGTCGCGGAGAAGGCGAGGATGAAGCTCGAAGGGCGCTTACGCGCGGACACACCCACGGCGGACGGGCGACGAGACACGCTCATCTACGCTGCCTTGCGCGGTGAATGGCGCATGACCGACTGATGGTGGAGCGATTGTCGTGCGGATATCGATCCTAGGAGCGCCGGGCTCTGGAAAGACAACGACTGCTCGACGGCTTGCGAACCTGCTGGAGCTCCCGGTCATCCACCTGGACGATGTCTTCCACCAACCGGGCTGGGAAGAGCTCCCGACCGACGAGTTCCGGACACGCGTGGCGCAGATCGCCTCGGAGCCCGAGTGGATCATCGACGGGAACTACTCGCGGGTCCGCGATATCGTTCTCGCTCGCGCCGAGTGGGTCGTGCTCTTCGACCTGCCGTTCCGGACGAACCTCCTCCGACTGACACATCGAGCCTTGGGTCGTCGGCTCGGATGGCGCGGCGTCACTCCGGCTCCCGCCAACGTCCGCGACATCGGCGAGCCATTCCCGTCTGTCCTGTGGGAACTGCCCCTGTGGGCATGGGGCTACAAGCGTCAGGGCAAGGTCGAACGCATGCGCACCGACGCATGCGCCGCAGGCGTGCCTACGGGGCAGACGCTGATCGTGCGCCGACGATCCGAGTTGGACGACGCGGTCGAACGGCTGGTTCACGCCCGGGGCGTCAAGAAGACGCCACCTGATTGAGCTTCCCGCCCGCGATAACGATCTCTACTTCCTCGTCTGTCAGCGTATGCCGCGTGCGGAACGCGGTGTCCTTCGTCGTGTTCCGCACCATGATCTCGGTCCCGGCGCGCAGTTGAGCGGCGATGCCGTCGATCGACAAACGATCACCCTCGTCGATCCCGTCGTAGTCGTCGGGAGCCGCGAAGAGCAGCGGCACGATCCCGAAGTTGATCAGGTTCGCCAAATGAATCCGTTCGATGGATTTGACGATCTTCGCCTTGATTCCCAGGTACATCGGGCAGATCGCGGCGTGTTCGCGAGACGATCCCTGTCCGTAGCTCTCGCCGCCGACGATGATGCCGTGTCCGCCCTGGTCGCGCCATTCCGCCGCGCGCTCGAAGAATGCGGGCTTGTCCGGTTCGTTGAAGATGTAGAACACGGCTTCCGAGTAAGCCGGGATGTTCGACCGAAACTTGAGGAACGGGCCCGCAGGCATGATGTGGTCGGTCGTGATCTTATCGCCGACTTTGATCAACACCTTGCCGTTCACATCGTCTGGAAGCGTGGAGTTGGTGGGAGGGTCGCCGATGGTGGAACCCCGAATGACCTCGACGCCGCTGCCGTCCGCCGGCGGCGGGATGATCATGGCATCGTCGATGCGAAACCGTTTGGGCCACTCAAACGACGGGTACGGCATGTCGAGCGTGCGAGGATCGGTGAAGACGCCCTGGAGCGCCGACGCAGCGGCTGTCTCCGGGCTAACCAGGTAGACCTGATCGTCTTTGGTTCCACTTCTGCCCTTGAAGTTCCGGTTGAATGTGCGCAAGCTGACACGATCATCACCGGCAGACTGCCCCTGCCCAATACAAGGTCCGCATGCCGACTCCAAGATGCGGCATCCGGCTCCAATCAGCGTCGCCAGCGCGCCGTTCTCCGCGATCATCTCGAAGACCTGCCGCGAACCGGGGGATATTCCCATCTGCACGCGCGGATGGATCGTCCGCCCTTTGAGCATCGAGGCGACGATCATCAGGTCGCGATAGGAGCTGTTCGTGCAGGAGCCGACGAGTACCTGATGGATCTCCTTGCCCTGCACGCTGCGGACCGTCACGATGTTGTCCGGGCTGGACGGAGCCGATGTCAACGGTTCGAGCGTCGATAGGTCGATGTCGATCACTCGATCATACGTGGCGTCGAGGTCGGCGCTCAAGGGCTCCCAGATGTCCTCCCTGCCTTGGGCGCGAAGGTAGTCGCGGGTCCGTTCGTCGGACGGAAATACCGAGGTCGTCACGCCGAGCTCGGCGCCCATGTTGGTACAGGTCGCGCGCTCCGGGACGCTGAGCGTCTCGACGCCGGGTCCGCAGTACTCGATGATGCAGTTCACGTTGCCCTTGGTCGTAAGGATCTCGAGTACGCGGAAGATGATGTCCTTGGCTGCCACCCACGGGCTTAGGCGACCTGTCAGTCGAACCCCGATGACTCGCGGAGCCTCCATGGTGAACGGCGCTCCGCTCATGGCGAGGGCGACATCGAGCCCGCCGGCGCCGATTGCCACCATGCCCATGCCGCCGGCTGTCGGCGTGTGCGAGTCCGACCCGAGGAGAGTCCTGCCGGGACGGGCAAAGCGCTCCAGATGTACCTGATGGCAGATGCCGTTGCCCGCTCGTGAGAAATACGCCCCGATCCTCGCGGCAATCGACTGCAAGTAGAGGTGATCGTTGTGGTTCTCGGGCCCGAACATCGCCATGTTGTGGTCGACGTAGGATACGGACAGCTCGGTCCGCACTCGCTGCGTGCCCATCGCCTCGAACTCGAGGTACGCCATCGTGCCGGTGGCGTCCTGGGTCAAAGTCTGATCGATCCGAACGCCGATCTTCTCACCCGCAACCAGCTCGCCCGTCACCAAGTGACGCGTCAGAATCTTGCCGACTACCGAGAGGCCCATGGGTGCGATCCACCGTCCTTTCCGGGATTGCCGCGCATCAGTCGTCTCTCCATCATATTCGGCGCGACCCCGTTGTGTCAATGCGCCGCTGCTCAGAAAGGAGCCGCCAACCCGCGCGAACACGAGCCTCGGCGCGTGGCGCGTCGAGATGATGCGACCAAATAGCCTTGCAAACCGTAGGCAGATGGGTCATCATTTTGAATGTTGCATGCGAAAGCGGGTGTCGACGCTTTCCGTACACAGCGTTGTCATTCGCGTCCTGAGAGCGCTTCCAAGGGCGGTTCCGAGCCGGATTCCGGTTCCATCGGACGCACCAGGAGGGTGTGTTTGAGGCGTTGAATGGACGCGCTGCCGCAGCGATGTCGTGGTTCGTCGAGCCGTAGGGTTCGAGACGCCGTGCCGGCGTACCGGAGAGCCACAAGGAAGTGATCTGACGTCCCACAGGTGGACGTCGATCCACCCGATGTGCGTTGACCTTGGGTCGCCGCCTGCGCCCACTCGGACGTCGAGTGCAACAGCGTCGGCGGGTCGTCACACGTTAGTCGTTGCGTGCATCTCGTCTGATGCTTCGTCTATCGTTCAGTTCCCCATGTGGGAGCTTGGAAAGCGAGAAGTGCTCGAAAATGGGCATGGCCAAATACGCGGGTATCGCCACGGTATCCGCCCTCGTGCTTGCGTTGTCTGCCTGCAATCCGACGCCCACCGTTGAGAAGATCGACCCGCAGAGCGGTCCCGAGACCGGCACGACCGTCAAGGTCACGGGTAAGAACTTCAAGCAGGGCGCGAAGATCACCGTCAACAACAGCCCCGTCGCGACGAAGATGGACAGCGCGACCTCCCTCAGCGCTGAACTGCCGGCTCACGAGCCGGGCTCCGTCAAGATCGGCGTGCTGAATCCGCCTGACAAGGCGTCGACGACCACGGTCGTCTTCGAGTACATGGACGCCACCGCTCCCGTCGTTCAGGGCGTCGAGCCGACGGGCGAGCTGCCCGCCGACAGCGCCGTCACTGCCGTCAAGGTGACCTACTCGGAGAACCTTGCCGAAGGTACGCTGGCAGTTGCTGACGACTCTGGCGCGGCCGTCACTGGCTCGAGCCTCGTCGATGGCATGATGCTGACCTTCACGGCAGATGCGCCGCTTGCCGCTGGCAAGACCTACACGGTCAGCACGATGGGCGCGAAGGACGCCGCCGGCAACGCTGCCGCCGACGAAGCCTTCACGTTCTCCATCGCTGCTCCTGCAAAGGCTGCAGGCCGCAGGCGCTAGCGACGACCTGAATCGCGAGACATATCAACGGCAGCCGTTCCCTCGGGAGTGGCTGCCGTTTCGCTTGCCCAACATGTTGGCGCACGGCGCGCCCCGGATTCGGTATGGTTGGAGTACAGGCGGGCTCTCGTCGAATCAGCGTTAGGGGAGGACTCGGGCGAGGGGCTCCTGACCTTCCCAGACGCGGTTCAGGTTCTCGAAGATGAATCTGCCTCGGCGTTCCCATGTGTCGAACGTGATCCCAGCCGTGTGGGGCGTGAGCAGCACGTTGTCGAGTGTCAGCAGTGGGTTGTCGATCGCAGGCGGTTCCTGTGTGAGCACGTCGAGACACGCGCCACGGAGTCGCTGGGCGCGCAGGGCGTCCACGAGCGCCGGTTCGTCGACAACCGGGCCCCGGCACGTGTTGACAAGAACGGCAGATGGCTTCATCAACCCCAACTCGCGAGCGCCGATCAGCCCGCGCGTCGCACTCGTGAGAGGGACGTGCAGCGTGACGACGTCTGACTCTCTGAGCAGTTCGTGCAGCGATTCGCGCTGGACGCCGAGCTCGTTCTCTACCGCCTCCGGGGCGGGAACCGCGTCCGCATAGATGACATCGGCTCCGAATGCCGTGAACAGCCGCGCCACACGCCGACCGATGTTCCCGAACCCGACGATCCCACAGAGCTTCCCATCGATCGTGTAGGTCGTCTCACCCGTCCGCGAATCGAAGCCGGGCTCCCCCCGGATCCGCCGGTCCAGCTCGGTCAACCGCCGATAGAACGCCAAGACCAGCGCAAGCGTGTGCTCGGCGACGTCGATCGCATTGGAGCCGCCATTGTTCGCCACGTCGATGCCAAGCTCGCGGCAGACGCTCAGCGGCATGCCCTCATATCCAGCGCTGACGAGCTGGATCAGCTTCAGCCGTCCAGCCGCGCGGAGTACGGTCTCGGAAATGGAACCTGGGAACAGGATCAAGAAGTCGGCGTCGCGGACGACGGCCGCTTTACTGCCATCGTCGAGGGAGGGTCTCAGTTGCGCGACGTCGTATCCCGGCGGAGCCGCGCCGAACAGCAGGCGCGCGGGCTCTCCGATGAGCGACGTGAATGCCACGACTTTGGGCATGGCGCTTCGGTTCCCGGCTCGGGGCGGAACCTAGAACTCGACGAACCCGCGAAGTCGATGGCTCCGAATCGGGTGACGGAGCTTGCGCAAAGCTTTCGCCTCGATCTGGCGGATGCGCTCGCGAGTCACGTTGAACACTGCCCCGACTTCCTCGAGGGTTCGAGGGCACCCGTCGCCGATGCCGAATCTCAGCCGGATCACCTGCGCCTCTCGCGGATCGAGAGCGTCCAGCACGCCCGCAACCTGCTCGCGCAGCATCGTGACGGACGTCTCCGTCACGGGCGATTTCACGTCCTTGTCCTCGATGAAGTCGCCGAGATGGCTATCTTCCTCTTCGCCGATCGGCGTTTCCAGCGAGATCGGCTCTTGCGCGACTCGGAGGATCTGCCGGACCTTCTCGGTGGGCAGGTCCATGCGCACGCTCAACTCCTCCGGATTCGGCTCGCGACCGTGCTCCTGCACGAACTGCCGGGAGATCCGGGATAGGCGGTTGATGGTCTCGATCATGTGAACGGGGATGCGAATGGTCCGCGCCTGGTCCGCGATGGCTCGGCTGATCGCCTGACGAATCCACCACGTCGCGTACGTGCTGAACTTGTAGCCCCGCCGGTACTCGAACTTATCGACCGCCTTCATCAGCCCCATGTTCCCCTCCTGGATGAGGTCCAGGAACATGAGGTTCGGAGTGCGGACCGAGTACTTCTTGGCGATACTGACGACGAGCCGAAGGTTCGCCTCGATGATGGCGCGCTTCGCCTCCGCTGCGAGCGCCTCGCCGCGCTGAATGCGCTTGCGGAGCTCGCTCAGGTATTGCGAGTCAAACCCCAGTTGGCTCTCCAGGTGGGCGATGATGCGCCGCGTCTGGATCACCTCTGGGTAGTACGACTTCAGGCAGTCCCACGACACGCCTTCGGGCAGGGCCCCGACGTTCCTGGACTGGGCGTGGCCGATCAATTCATCGACCGACAGCCGTGTCTCGCGCGAGATATGCCACAGGCGCTGGCGCGGGAAGCTCATCTGGTCCGCCAGGCATTTCACCTGGTCGCTGATCAGGTGCACCTGCTCCCGGCTGAGCTTGAGCCGGCGAAGCGTCGACGTGAGCTTGGCTCGCGTCTGCGCACGCTGGTTCTCGAGCGACTCGCGTTCCACAGTCGTCACGTTGCCATCCCGCAACCGGGCCCTGATGTGGTGCAGATCGAGCTCGCATCGGTTCATCGTCTCGAGGGCTTCGCGCGCCATGCGGATGTGGCGCGATCCCCGGTTGCTTCGGTTCTGAGTCGGCAGGTCGAGAACGTCGGCTGGGCGCACCTTCTGCTTGATGATCGCGTTCAGTAGCTTGCGCACTTCGGTCAATGCGATGGGCGTCTCGAACACGGCGTCCTGGACGATCCGCTGACCCTCTTCGATCTGCTTCGAGAGGGACACCTCCTGCTGTTTGGTCAGGAGGGGCACCTTGCCCATCTCGCGCAGGTAGACCTTGATCGGGTCATCGGACACCCAATCGGCTGGAGCCGTTTCCAGAAGTACAGGAAGGACGGACGCATCGTCGTCTTCGACCTTCGCGCCATCGTCGTCCGCGTCCAAGTCGCTGCCGGTGTCGGCTTCCTCGGCATCTGACGCATCGAAACCGATGTCGTCAACATCATCCTCAGACCCACGACCGCGGTCGATGCGAATCTCGTCAATCTCGGAACCGAATGGACTGTAGAACTCGTCTGAATCCTCCGCCTGGGGAAGCATTTCGGCGTCGTCGAAAGCACCTAGGTTGCTCTCAGAGCGGCGACGGGCAACGCGCGACATATGCCGCTCGGGCCCGAGAACTCTCCTACGGGCAATCATGCTTCTCGCTTCTCCTCGGGATTGCGGAGCTCGCACACGACAACGGACCGATGGGCGGGAACCCGCCTATCACACACGGGGTCAATGTCGACTGTCACGTCGACTTCGACGGTCGACGCTGGCGCGTCAGCTCGAGAAGCTCACGAGCGACGACCAGATCATCGACATCATCCTCCTTAGTACGGTCTTCCAAGTGGCGCTGTTCGCCGCGCCTCAGGATGTCACGCTCGATGCGGGCTAGGCAGCCCGCGATCTCGGACGGCAGATCCGGTGGACGGCGCACCAACACGAGTCGCGACAGCAACTCGCGCACGTGGTCGTCCGAGCTCGTTTCCACTAGCAGCAGTGCGTCGAACGGTTCCGACCCCTGCGACGCGGACCACAGAAGTCGAGCGATCTCTTGGTGCATCGGGTCAGCGAAGTCCGATGGGCTGATCCGCTCGGAGGCAGCCTCGATCTCGCTGGGCATGGCGATCAGCCATGCGAGCAACTGCCGCTCCACGCTCATCCGTGCGTCGAGGCTCTCCTTCCTTCGGGTGTCGCGCCGGGGGGCAGGCGTCTTGAGCGAGACGCCTTGTCGCCTCAGCTCCGCCCAGACGTCCTCTGGATCCATGTCGAACTGCTCGGCGACGAGTTTGCCGTACGACTTCAGGAGAATCGGGCTCCGAACCGACTTCAGCAACGCCGCCAGCTCGGACACGAGTCGCGCCTGAGTCTCGGGCGCATTCGGATCGACGTCCGCCGCCAGGTTGCGTATCTGGAACTCGACCAGGTTCACCGAGTCCTCGACGCGTTGCCGCATGGCGTCCGCGCCCTGTTCACGCACATAGTCATCCGGGTCTTTGCCGGACGGTAGCAGCGCAATGCGGACTCGGAACCCCTCAGACAGGAACACGGGAGCGCCGCTGATCACGGCGCGGCTCCCTGCGCTGTCGCCATCGAACACGAAGACGACCTCTTCGGCGCTCCGCCTGAGAATCCGCGCGTGCGTCTCGGACAGAACCGTTCCGAGCGATGCGACGACGTTCCCGATGCCAGCTTCGTAGAGGGCGATCGCGTCCAGATAGCCTTCCGTAACGAGGGCGCGCCCCTCCTCCTGAATCGCGGTCCTTGCCGTGTGGAGGAAGTAGAGGACCTCGCTCTTCTTGTAGAGGGGAGTCTCAGGCGAGTTGAGGTATTTCGGAACGGCGTCGTCGATGGCGCGTCCGCCGAACGCGACCAAGTCTCCACGCCCATCGACGATGGGAAAGATGATGCGGTTGCGGAAGTAGTCGTACCGCCTGCCGTCCTCCCGCTCGCGGAGCAGTCCCCCGCGAACTAGCAACTCCGGCGGGAAGCCATTGCGGACCATCGTCGTGAGGAGCCAATCCCACTTCGCAGGGGCATATCCGATCTGGAGGTCGCGGATCGTCTCCTCGCGGATGCCACGCTTGCGGAGGTACGCCATCCCGGGCGCGCCGAGCTCACCATCCAGGAGCGCGGCATGGAACGTCTCGCGGGCGAACCGGTTCGCCTGAACGAGCTGCTGCTCTTCCGGCGCCGGACCGGCTTCGCGGATGTCGGACAGTGGGATGCCAGCGCGCTGCGCAAGCTTTTCGACGGCTTCCTCGAACGAGATGCCCTCTCGTTTCGATACGAACGTGAACACGGTTCCGCTGGCGCCGCACCCAAAGCAGTGGTAGAGCTGCTTCTCAGGCGAGACTGAGAACGACGGCGAGTCGTCCTGGTGGAAGGGGCACTTGCCGGTGAACTGCTTGCCCGTGCGCCTCAGAGCGACGCCAGCATCCTCCACGAGACTCACAAGGTCGATGCGCCCGCGGATGCGCTCAATGACTGAGCTGGAGATGCGGCTGCTTGGCATTGGCTCGCTTCTCACGCGTCCTCGCCGGACCGTGGAGGTCACACGCTCCGGCAGCCCTCCCCACTCGGCATACATAGCCAACCGATCCGTACGTGGACAGACGCTCAGGCTCGCATCGTCACGATGGTCACGCCGGCATCGCCTTCCTCGCGCGTGCCGAGACGGTACTCCGCCACTTGGGGATGCTGGCGCAATCGTTGATGGATGGCGGTTCGCAGCGCCCCGGTTCCCTTGCCATGCACCAACGTGACACGCTCCAGCCCAGCCAGCACGGCGTCGTCGAGATACTTCTCGACGGCTTCCAAAGCCGGCGCGACACGCTCGCCGATCAGGTTGAGGCTCATCTGGATCGTCGCGGTTTTGGAGACTCGCGCTGGGGAAGCTTCGCGGCGCTTGGGCTTCGTCGGCTCTCTGCCTTCGACAGGCTCCAGGTCGCTCACGTGCAACGCGATCGTCATGGATCCTACGCGCACGCGCACCATGCCGTGATCGTCCGTCGCGTCGACGACCTCGCCGTCCGCCCGCATCGGCTTGACATAGACGGGGCTCCCGGGCAGGAGGGCAGGCCCGGCATCCGGTCCAGGTTCTCGCTCCGTGGCGTTGTCGCGCCGTTCAAGGAGCTCCTCCCGAGCCACCGCAAGCGCGCGGTGCGCCGAGGTAATCGATTCCTTGGAAGCCTGGCTCCGTCGGATGTCGCTGACAGTGTTCTCGACGAGCGCCCGAGCGGAGCGGATGATCTCGCCAGCTTCGGCTTCGGCGTCCTCGATCAACTGCCGTCGGCGCGCGCGCAACTCCGCGAGCTGCTCGCCGTGCTCTCGCGCACGACGCTGCGCCAAATCGAGCTCGCCGCGAAGGTCGCGCTGCTCGGAGTCGAGTTCCTGGCGGACGCGTTCGACGTGCGCGATCAAATCCTCGACGGCGACTGAATCCGCGCCCATTCGCTCGCGCGCGTTCTGCAGAACGTCCTGGGGCAAGCCCAGCCGCTCGGCGATGCGCACGGCATGGCTGCTACCGGGCAAGCCCACCTGCATTCGGAACGTCGGAGACAGCGTGTCGAGGTCGAACTCCATCGAAGCGTTGATCAGACGCGGGCTCTCGTGGGCGTACGCCTTCAGCGCTCCGTAGTGCGTCGTGACCAACACAAGGGCTCCCCGGTTCAGGAACCCGTCCAGGAGCGCCATCGCCAGCGCGGCGCCTTCGTCCGGGTCCGTCCCGGCGCCGATCTCGTCGAGCAGTACGAGCGTGCTGGGCGAAGCGTTGGTCAGGTAGCGAATGATCCGGGTCAGGT
>VGLH01000064.1 GCA_016866785.1 Candidatus Poribacteria bacterium | reverse complement strand
ACCGAAGAGACCGCTGCCCAGACGGCGACAGCCACCAGTCCGCTCAGGAATCCCCGAGTCACGGGCGTGCTGGGGGTTCCGCACGATCTGGCGACGAGCGTACGGCTCTTCCGTGTGGATGTCGACCGCGAGGGCGAGGTGACGTCCGTTGGCGAAGGCTACGAGTACATCTCATTTCGCCCGGACGGTACGGCGGAGCCCGCCAGCGTCTACCTCGTCAACTCCGAGAACCGGGTCGTCGTCGTAGACGTGCCGCAGAACGCGACACGCATCGAGACACGCGTTCTCGCTGAGGACGAGCTCGCCAGCCTCGGACTGGAGCCAGGAGCGACTCGATGAAGAGCCCCGAGGACCCACGCGACGATGGCTACACTCTCATCGAGATCCTCGCATCGCTTGCCATCATCGGGTTGGTGCTGCCCATCGTGATGATGGCATTCATGAACAGCGCCCGGTCGCGGTCGGTCTCGGTGGGACGAACGACGGCAGCGTATCTGCTCCGCGACAAGCTGGCTGAGCTCGAGGCGACCGGTGTGCCGGAACCGGGAGAGGACGCGGGCGAGTTCGAAGAGGGCTCGCGGTACCAGTGGTCGACGAGCGTTACCGAGACCGACGTCGAGGGTCTCTTCGATGTCGTCGTGACCATCTCATGGATGGAGCAAGGGCTCCAGCGTGAGTATGCCGTTCGGACCTACATGGCGGACCCGGCGGTGACTCAGGAGACGACTGGTCAAGGGGCCCAGGCGGGAGGCGGCGCGCCCCCTGGCGGACCCGCAGGATAGACGCGAGATGATTGAGCGTCGTCTACACCGGCGTATTCTGGCGGATGGCGGGTTCACCCTCATCGAGCTCCTCATCGCCATGGCCATCCTCACGATCATTTCGAGCGTCGCCTACTCGTCGTTCGTCCATGTGCTGAACTCGTACCAACGCGACACCGTGCAACTGGACCTGATGTACCGCCTGCGCATCGGCTTGGACCAGATGACGCGCGACTTGGCGTCGATGCAGGTGGGCGCCGACGACGACGCGCTCCAGTTCGTCTTCCAGGACGCGGAGGGCGAAGCAGAGGGCGAGTCCTATGACATCGTCACGTTTGTCGCGACGGTGACTACTGCCGCCGCCAGCGGCGTGATCCCGCCGTTGTCGCCGCTGCCGCCCAGTCAGCGAGCGAACTCATCCACCGATTCGGCAGAAGAGGACACCGAGACCGCACCGACTGATGTCGTGCGGGTGGCCTATGTCCTAGGCTACGACCCGGAAGCGACCATCTCGACGCTGTCCAGGGGGACGGACCTTCCTTTGGCGCTGCTGCGGATCACAACGCCGATTCTGAGTCTCGATGACGGCATCGGCGAAGCGTTGACGCTCGACCCGACCTCCATGCTGTCGGCGCTGGAGCAAGTCGGCGCGACGGTCGATGTCGTCGCTCCCTACGCCAGTTCGCTGAACTTCGCGTTTTTCGACGGCGAGGAGTGGTATACGCAGTGGGACACCGAGGAGCAGGGCGTTCCCAAGGCGGCACGCGTCACGCTGACGGTTCAGGACCGCGCAGGCAAGGGCCAGACCTTCGCCCGGAGTTCTGCAACGCCCATCGTGCTCAACATCGTCCCTCCCCCCGAGGGCACGAGCAACACGACCGCTGCGACGGGCCAGCAACAGCAGGGACAGACGCCGCAAGCTCAGCAGCAGCCAGGTCAGCAGCAGGGCCAGCAGCCTCAGGGACAACAGGGAGGGGGTCCACAGCAAGGCGGACCCCAACAGGGCGGGCCTCAACAAGGCGGGCCTGGCGGCTGACGGAGAGTCGTTCGATGCGAGTCCATGGAGCCAGACAACGGTTGCCGAGGGACGCGGGCTTGTCGCTCGTCGCGACGCTCTGGATCGCGGCCGTGCTGGCAGTCCTGGCGACTGAGTACATCTACATCGTCCAGCTCGAGAGACGCTCCAGCCAGAACCTGGTCGAGCGTACCCAACTGGAATATATCGCTCGTTCAGGAATCGCCGCATTCATCCGCAATCTGACCGAGGATGACACGTCTTACGACGCCGAAGACGACACGTGGGCAGAGCAGCTCGACGGCGAGATCGAGGACCCGATGCGCGCCAACGATCCACTCGCCTACCAGGTGGTCGTGACCGACGAGAACACGCGGATCGACATCAACAAGGCAGACGAGGCGATGCTTCAGCGCGTGCTGGCGCTGACATCTGCCGATACCGAGACCCAGCAATCGCTGCCGGCTGCGATCATCGAGGCGAGGAATGAAGCCGCGTTTCGATCCGTTGGCGACCTGGCGCGGGTCGAGGGAATGACATCGGACATCCTCTACGGCTCCACGCAGTTGGGCGTGAACGACCCGGATGCGCAAGAGACGACCCCGCTGATCGATCTGGTCACCGTCTACTCGACCGACAAGAACGTGTCGGCAGGGGGCCAGAACCGAACGAACATCACGAGCGCCGACGCGAACGCTCTGAGGCAGGGGCTACGAGGTCAAAACAACTCCGAGCTCCTATCGCAGGCTGAAGCCGATGCCATCGTCGCGTACCGGCAAGGATCGCAGTTCCAGTCGGTCGCCAACCTGCTGGACGTGCCAGCCGTGACGCAGAGCGTTCTCGACGGAGCCCGGGACCAGCTCAGCACGCAGGACGAGGAGAACCGGACCAACATCAACTCGGCGGACGCGAACCAGCTAGCCCAGGTCAACGGCTTCGACCAAGGTACTGCTGAAGACGTCGTGCGGCACCGGCAGTCGAATGGGAACTACAGTAATGTGGACGCAATCCGCGACGCCCGGGTCTTTACGCGCGATGAGCTGAAGCAGGCGATCGACAGCGCGACAATCGTCGATGGACAGACGCTCACCGGCGTCGTCAATGTCAACACGGCAAGCCAGACGGTTCTCGCGTTGCTCCCAGGTATGGACGAGAACCGCGCGCAGGCGATCATTGACCGTCGTGGCACATCGTCTGACAAGACGACGGGGGCGACCACGTCCAGCACCCAACAGACCCAGCCGTTCACGACCATCGGCGACTTGCTGGATGTGCCGGGGATCGATGAGAACGTCTTCAAGCAGATCGCCAACTTCGTGACCTACCGGACTCAGGTGTTCCGGCTACAGGCGTCAGGGATCGCGCGCGACGGGAAAGCGCTCGCCAGAATCATGACGGTGCTGGATCGGAGCGGCGAGCAGGTCCGCGTGCGATATTGGGCGAACCAGTAAACAATGCCTTGTCCTCGGCGTCTATAGCGTGGGATACACGGCAAAGCCCAGGGCTCCTGAGCGGAGGACCATTCATCGGTGGCAAGAAAGCGAATCGTCGCGGTAGACATCGGCACGTCAAGCGTCAAGGTCGCTGAAGTCGCCGCGAGTGCGTCCGGGCTACGCGTGATTCGCGCGGGAGCCGCGGACGTCGAGTCCCGCGCGGGCGGCACTGATGCGAACATCCGCGCCCTGAGGCATGCGCTTTCGGCCGCTGGCGTGCGTCGCGGACCCTGTCTGCTGTCCATCCCTCGCCACCAGGTGGTGACTCGGCGACTGCGCGGGCTTCCAGCACACTTGGACGGCGCGCGGCTCGATGCCGTCGTGTCGAACCAGGCTCAGGCAGACCTGCCCTTCGGCGATACCGCGGTATGGAGTTACTACGATGTCCGCGCGAGCGAGGCTGGGACGTCCGTAGAGCTCGTGGCAGGCAGGCGCCAGCTTGTCGATGGGGCGATCGCCCTCGTGCGGGAAGCGGGCTTGCGTCCAGACGTTGTGGCTCCCTCCGTGTTTGGCATCGCGACGCTCGCCCGACTCCATCAGCAGTCGAGCGGAACCAGCAAACGGGTCATGATCCTCAGCGTCGGCGGCTCGAACACCGACGTGATCATCATGCGCGGCGACTACTTCGCGTTTTCGCGGAGCTTCCCGGTCGGAGCGGTGACGTTTCACGAAGACGCGACCGCCGCCTCGTCCAGGTTCCGACTCGAGCTGGTTCGCACGGTTCAGGCATACCAACGTGATTTCATCGACAACGGCGCAAGCCCCGTCGAGGAAGTGTGGGTGTGGGGCGGCGGAGCCACGACGACCATTCCGGGCCCGGACCAGGCGCACATCCCGCTGACCCATGTCGTCGAGGAGGAGCTTCGCGCACCGGCTCGGATCTGGTCGGACGTGTCTGGTTTCGAGGACGCCGAAGTCCTGACGTCGGCTGGAGGATGGGCGCGATTCGGAGTCGCCGTCGGGCTCGCAGCGGCGGAGGTCCGGGGTGAGCTCGGTGTGAACCTACTGCCGGGCGAGGAGAAGGAACGCAAGGCGCAAGCTGCCCAGAATCGGCGGTTGGTCTTCGCCGGGCTGGGGGTCGTGGCGCTCGTCGCGCTCATCCTGCTGGCGGGCAACGGCATCCGCGCCAAGCAGGCGCGTGATCTGGCAGAAATCGATGCCCAGATCCGCGAGCTGGAAGCGGAGCGACTGGCTTCGCAGCGCACGCTGAACACGATGCGGACGATGGCAGAGCTCGCCAAGCCACGGTTTTCGGTGCTGGACATCCTGCGGGAGCTCACGGCGGTTCTGCCCAATCGGCAGGACGTCGCCGTGACGGTCGTCAATATCGAACCGTCTGGCAAAGTGACGCTCTCGCTGGAAGCCAGTTCGCACGACAGCGTGAGCAATGCCGTCAAGGGATTGGGTCAGTCTGCCTGGTTTACCGACGCTCGACCGGGTCAGATCACCGTGGTTGACAAGAACGGTCGCCAGATCCGGCAGCTCAACGTGTCAATTCGCCTGGCAGAAGATGCCGACATGCTCGCCGTTCGGCGCGTCGGGACTCCCATCTCCGAGGCTCCAGCCGTAGCGCAGAGCGGACCGGACCCTGGAGGTCCTGGCGGTTCCGGCGGTCCAGGTGGTCCAGGTCAGCTTGGGGGACGCGGCGGTCCGCCTCCCAGAATGCCAGGGAGCCCTGGCGGCGGTCCGGGATTCAGTCCTGGAGGTCCGCCAGGTGCGGGATTCAGTCCAGCCGGATCATCGAACGCTCCGGCGGTCCAGGGTCGGTTCCGAGCACAGGGCGCGCAGGAAACACCGGTCGTCGAACGCGCCACCTTCGAAGGCGGCGGTCAGCGAGCGGTCGGCATTGAAGCCGACGAAGCCGTACCGGTGGACAACATCCAGCGCGGTGACGGATCGCCGCGAGTGGAGGTCATCGTGGGTCCTCCGCCCTCGGATGGCGGCGGACGCGGAACGGGCGGACGGTAGCATGGCGCGATCAACGTCACCGGGGAACGCATCCACATGAAGTGGCTCAAGACATCGTCCGGGCGAAGCAGTCAGTTCCTACTGATCGGCGCTGCGGTCATCGTGATTGCATCCGCCGCCCTCCAACTGCCTGGCGTGCTGGGCGCTCGCCAAGCCACGGTCGAGCTCCGAGCGAAGCTGGCAGAATCGCGCCTGCTGGCAGCATTGGGAGACGACTTGGAGGACGGCGCTCGCGTCATCCAAGACGACACCGGGATGTCCGGCGGACCGCTGGCGCCTGGCGTCCTCGACAAGCTGAAGGAGCGTTACACGGTTCCGGCAGATGAGCCGACCGACGAACCGAAACCCGTCGGCGATGCGAAGGATGAGGCAGGCAAGAAGTCCGGCGACGAGGCGAAACCGAAGGGCGACAGCGATGAAGCCAAGCAAGAATCGTCGGCGTCGGGGGATGCAGACTCCGAAACGAAGAATGTCAAGGCGACCGACGTCTCGGAGAGCAGCAGTGATGAGGACGCGCCTGGCAAGAAGCCTCTGAGCCTCGCCACCGTAACGCAGATACGAACGACTGCGGGCGTAGACGAACGCACCGCCGCATTCATCTATCAGAACCGATCCGTGCGGTCGTGGGAGGACCTTGCCCAGCGCAAGAGGCAGTTGTTCGACGAGAACGCCGATGCGATCGAGCCCCTGATCGTCGCGCGGATCTCCCGGATGGCGGCGGAGAGCGGCATCCAGAAGATCGACCAGCTCAAGGTGGAGCCTCCCAGGGAGACACGTCGGACACGCGCTGCCCAGACAGCCGGAAAACCCGCTGCTGCCAACGGCAAGAAGGACTCCGAATCGTCCAGCGCGTTCGCACAGTCGATCAGGGCTCTGAAGGCTGCCGCCGCAAAGGACGACGAAGCCGCCGTGTCCTCGGCTCTGGAGGATCTGCTGAAAGCGGCTGAGGGAGATACGGTCGCGCTTCGGGCGCTCCGGGCGGCGCTGGAGAAGGAACAGGATGAATCCGGCGTCTCACCGACACGGAGGGTCCAGATACGGCTGGCAACGCTTCGGACGCAGCCTCAGGCGGCGCATGTGACCTCCAGCCTCCTGCGTGCGCATGTCCAGCGAGTGTTGGCGACATTTCCCAAGGAGGGCGACGACCCGGTCGTCTTCGAGGAATCGCCGTTCCCTCCGCTCGTGTCGATCCCCATGGCTGCCCAGAGGCGAATCCTGGAGCAGATCGGTAAGGAACCGATCACATGGATCACCGACGAGGCGCTTGGGAAGCTGACCGACGACAAGCCAACGCCGGCGGAAGAGAAGACGCCGGACAAGTCCGGTGCCCCGGAATCGGCGAACGGTGGCGGTACTCCCGTCGCCAAGGGAGGCACGGATGGTGACGGAGCGGCGGCGAGCGCCCAAGAGAAGGGCCCAGACAACGACAAGAAGGGGTCGGATCGGGAACCTGCGCCAGCACCGGCTACGACCCTCGGCACGCACGCTGCAGCAGCGCGTGACTACGCCACGGCGCTGATCGACACCGCCTGGAATGTGTTCACACTGGTTCAGAAGAACGCCAAGGCGACAGACGCCGACCTCTACAAGGCGACGCTGCTGTTCAAGTGCCCGCTCGAACAACTCGTGACCTTCACCTACAAGATCGAGAACGACACTCGCTGGTTCCGCGTCGCAGGGATGCGGATCACCGTCGAACAGCCCGATCAACCGCTGCTGTCCGTGAGCCTCAACGTCGAGGCGTCGGTGCTGCTGCCCAACGTCCAGACCGGAGCTTCGAGATGATACGTCGTTTGCTGCGAGCCCTTGTCGCACAGGAGCCCACCGACGCACGAGCCATCCGCTCGCTTGGCTTGGCGTCCGCCGTCCTGCTCGCTTCCATCGCCTTCGACGCCAACGCTCAGGGCTCCCGTGTGCCACTCGACTACTACCGCGTCGTGCAGGACCAGAACGTGTTCCGCCGACTCGGGTGGGCTCCCCCCACCGATGGACCTCCGTTCACGTTGTTGATGACAGTCGTCTCTGCGCCACCGGAACAGCCGACGGCAGCGACCATGGAGGCGGATTTCTGGAGTGGACTGATGGGCGGTCCCCCGCTCGCCCCTGCGCCGCCACCTGAGCCGCGCCCTGATCGAGCGCTTCTCGCACAGTCAGGCGGCCCGGCGACCCACTATGTCGCAGTGGGAGATCGCGTGAGGAGCTTCGTCGTCAAGTCCATTGCCATCGGCAAGGTCCAGATCGAGAGCGAGGACGGCAAGCAGAAGTACGATCTCGCGCTGGCGGAAGCCGAGATGGGCAGCGGCGGCGGTGGAGACGGTGGACCCCGGGGCGGGGGTCGCGGCGGGGGCGGCGGACCCGCTGGACCAAGCCCAGGAGGAGCCAGAGGAGCAGGCGGGCAGAATCGCCCTGGTGGACCCGGCGGCGCGAACTTCCGCGAGCAGATGCAGCGATTCCAGAACATGTCTCCAGAAGAGCGGGAGCAGATGCGACAACGGTTCCGTGAGGGCGGAGGGTTCCCGCCAGGAGGCGGGGGACCGACGCGCGGCTGATCCGTGTTTGGCAGACACCGGCTAAACCCTAGGACAGCCTTTCCGATCAAACTAGGCGATGTAGAGACGCGACGGGAGCCCAACAGACATGCGTTCCTTCGCACCGGATCGATACGAGCCGATGTCCTACCGTCGCTGCGGCGCGAGCGGCCTTCACCTGCCGGCAGTGTCGCTGGGTCTGTGGCAATCTCTCGGCGAGGCCGGGAACGACGACGTGTGCCGCGAGGTGATGTTCACGGCGTTCGATCACGGCGTCACGCACTTCGATCTGGCGAACAACTACGGACCGCCTCCCGGCAACAGCGAGACCGTCGCGGGACGCATTCTCAAGGAGATGCCGCGCGACGAGCTCATCATCTCGTCCAAGGCAGGCTATCGGATGTGGCCCGGGCCCTACGGCGACTTCGGGAGCAAGAAGTACCTCGTCGCGAGCCTCGACCAGTCGCTGAAGCGGCTACAGCTCGACTACGTCGATATCTTCTACCACCATCGACCCGACCCGGGCACGCCGCTGGACGAAACGATGGGAGCGCTCGATCTCGTCGTGAAACAGGGGAAGGCGCTCTACGCCGGTGTCAGCAACTACAGCGGAACCCAGTTCCGGAACGCCGTCGAGACGATTCAGCGCCACGACTGGTCGCCTCTCACGATCCATCAGCCCTACTACAACATGCTGGGGCGCGGCGTGGAGTCGGACCTGCTGCCGCACACGGCTGCGGCGGGCACTGGCGTCATCCCGTTTTGCCCGCTAGCGCAGGGCGTCTTGACGGATCGCTACCTCGATGGGCTGCCAGCGGACTCGCGACAAGGACGTCGCGGCGAGAGCGGTCAACGGTGGTACGCGGAGCAGGAGGCGGCAGGAGTGTGGGACCGTGTTCGCTCGCTCCGTGAGATCGCTCGTGAACGCGGGCAGACGGTCGCTCAGATGGCGATCACGTGGCAGTTGCGCGACGACCGCATCACGAGCGTGTTGATCGGAGCCAGCAGCAGCGCCCAGATCGTCGAAAACGTCGCGGCGGCGACGGCTCCGCGTCTTACGGACGAAGAGCTCCGTCGGATCGATGCCGTGCTTCGGCAAGGACGGTAGCAGTCGGCAACGGCGAGGAAACAGTGGCTCGTCGCTCGGCACATGGAGATATGGAACCCGCGATATGAACTCCTTCTCTCGCCTTGAATCGACCTGTGCTGAGCCGCAGTGCGCAGCGCCAAGACGAGCTCGCGCGACGCTCAGTCTGCTTGCGGTTTGTGCGGCATTGCTGCTGGGGATCGCGTGCGGCACGGCGTATGCCCAAGGCGATGATACCGTCATGACGGTCGAAGCGCGTGGCAGAGATCAGAAGGCTTCGCGGATCACCCTCGACTTCGTGAACGCGGAGGTTCAACAGCTCCTGCGGTTCCTCAGCCGCGAGACCAACCTGACGATCATCGCTGTCGCGGAAGACATTCAGAACAAGCGACTGTCGCTTGTGAATCTGCGCAATGTGACCGTCGACGAAGCCATCGAGCGGATCAAATCGGGGTTGATGCAGTTCGGACTGACGACCATCCGCAGCGACTCGACCATCATCATCACGACCGTCCAGAAGGCGGCGAAGATGAAGGTGCCGGTCAACGTCGGCGCGGACCCGGAACAGATCCCCGATACGGACGCCGTCATCACGCAGGTGATCCCGCTCGTGAACCTGGACGCCAGCCAGTTAGGCGACCGCCTGAAGCCGATGGTCTCCGACGCTGGCATCTTGTTCGGCGACGCCTCGTCCAACTCCATCGTCGTCACCGACGTGGCATCGAACATCCGTCGCATCGCGCAGGTGCTCAAGTCGATGGATTCGGGCCCAGACGGCGGGCTCAAGGTCAAAGTGATCCAGATCCGGAACGGAGACGCCGAGAGCATCGCCAGGGCCCTGAACGAGCTCTTCCGGGACGAGGCGCAGGCGTCGAACATCGTCCGAAAAGCCGCTGGCTCCCGCGATTCTGCCGAGTCGCAGAAGCTGATCGACATGGCGAAGTCGACAGGCGTCGATCTGATCCGAGGGCGCATCCAGATATCGGCGAACCGCGATGCGAACCAGCTTATCATCAAAGCGTCGGAGGAGAACATCGCGATCATTGAGGCGCTCATCACGCAGATCGACGTGTCTCCGGCGCTTCAAACCGAGTTCCGCGTGTACCGGCTCAAGTACGCCGACGCCGAAGATGTCGCGGACAACCTGCAGCAGATCCTGCAGGGTTCGAGCACGAGCGGCAGCAGTCGGAACCGGAACCAGCAGAACCGGTTCCGCCCACCGTGGGAGTGGCAGCAGCAACAGCAGGGCAGCAGTCTTCAGGGCATCGTCGGCGAAGTACGCGTCACTGCAGACGCCCGCCTTAATGGAATCATCGTGTCAACGGATCCGCGCAACTTCACGATCCTGGACAAGCTCGTAGAGGAGATCGATCAGCAGGATCAGCCGGAAGAAGAGATCAAGCTCTACTTCCTCAAGCACGCCATCGCCTCGTCGGTGGTGACGACGATCAACACGCTGATCCAGGGGCAGCAGCAGCAGGACAACCGACCGTGGTGGTTCCAGGAATTCCGACGCGACCAAGAGCAAAAGGAAGGCACATACGGGCTTCGGGGTCAGGTTCAACTGAGCTCGGATGACCGTCTGAACGCTGTCGTCGCTGCAACCAGCGCCGCGAACATCGCTGTGCTCAATGAGCTGGTCGATAGGCTCGACGTAAGCCTGCCCGAGCAGGAGTGGGGCACGCGTATCTTCCCGCTACAGTACGCCGACAGTGAGAACGTCTCGAACATCATCAACAGCGTGTACCAGGGCTCGTCCAGCCGGAACCAGGGAGGCGGGGGGTTCTTCTTCTTCCTGCAAGGTCAGTCGAACCGGCGTAACCAGACCCAGGGATCGCTGGCAGGCAACGTCCTCGCGCAGGAATACCCGACGATCAACGCCGTGATCATCTCGACTGCGACGGCGAGGAACTTCGAGCTGATCGAGGCGTTCATCAAGGACCTCGACGTGCCGACGCCTCCAGAACAGCGCGAGGTGACTCGCGTGTTCAATCTGGAATACGCGAGCGCGGAAGACCTCGAGGCTCTCCTGACCGACCTGTGGTCGGAGCAAGGCGGCGGAGGCGGAGGAGGGTTCTTCAACTTCGCGCGGCTGGCATCGCGGAACTTTCAGCCGGAGCAGAACGACATCAACAGCCTGACAGGCAAGGTCCGGCTGTTCGCTGACAATCAGACGAACTCGCTCGTTGTGACCACTCGGTCGCGGTACATGAAGGACGTCGAGGGCATCCTGAAGCAGCTTGACATCGTCCGTGGGCAGGTCTGGCTGGACATCACGATTCTCGAAGCCACGCTTGACGACTCGACTAAGCTGGGCATGGAGCTGGCGCTGACCGAAAGGCGTCTGTTCGGCGCGGACGCGTTCGGAAAGGGGCGCGCACCGGGCAAGAACCCGCTGACAGGCACGTTCGAGTCGGACGTGAACCTCGATGCGGAAGTCTCCGGGTTCAGCCTGAGCTTGGCGACGAAGGAGTACCTCGCGTTTCTCCACACGCTGATGCGCGAGAACAAGGTGAGGACTCTGTCGCGTCCGTCCCTGCAGGTCCGGGACAACCAGCAGGCGATCTTCACGAGTGGGCGTGACATCCCGTATCTCCAGAGCGCCCGAACATCCGACTTCGTCAGCAGCCAGATATTCGACTTCGCGTTCCTGGAAAACATCGGAATCAATATCACGATCACGCCCCACATCGCCAGGCGCGTTGCGAACGAGTCGGGACGCCGGACCATCGGACTGGAGATCGAGCAGGTCAACGCGAGCAACTTCCTCGAGTTCACGAGCTTCAACGCGCCCGTGACGGAGGAGAGCTCGATCCAGACCTACATCGACGCCGAAGATGGTCAGCAGATTGTCATCGGCGGGTTGAAAAAGCAGAAATCGCAGAAGGTGACGGACAAAGTCCCGATCCTGGGCGACTTGCCGCTCATCGGCAGGCTTTTCTCGCGAACCGAGGACGTGACGCAGGATTCCGAGGTCGTCATCATCATCAGCCCCCACATCGTCGATATCCAAAACGAGGAAGACCGCATCAAGCTGGAAGACCTCCAGCAAGAGCGGTTCGGGGACACGCAGGGCACGAGCTTGCTGCCTGGACAGCTCATACCCAAACCTAGTCAGACCGCCAAGGTAACGACGGTGCAGCCCTCAACGCCGCCGCGCGGAAACGCCAAGACGTCGAGCATCGTGCCGGTGCCTACGGCGGCTCAGCCCGAATAGGCATAGACTCGTGATCGCAGGCAAGGAGAGCCGGCGCCGCGGCGTGAAGTCGCGGCGCTGTTTCGTGCCCGACGCCTTTCCGGTATGATGGCAGGCGGACGGCTCTGCCCTGTCTGTGCCCTTGGCGCGCGCCGTGATCGATCCCAGAGGGAAGGGAAGGCTCTGCCCACGCTCATCAAGGAACCGGGCTTCATCTCAGACGTGTGCGAGTGCACGCCCGTCGTGTGGCAGGGGCGGCTCCTGCTGATGGAGTGCATCCGTCCAGCCTCCGGAGGCGACGCCTCGGACCACTACATCACATTCCGCGGTGTCGAGACTGGCGAGACGCTTGCGAGCTTCGGTCGTGGCTACAGCCTGGCGTGCGCCTTCGCCCACGGCGAGACGATGTACGTCTACGCATCGAGGCACGGCGATGGCTCATGGAACGACGTGACCTGCTTTCGATCCCGCGACCTGATCTCGTGGCAGTCGCACGTGGTCGTCGAACAGGATGGCGACGAACATCTGTTCAACTCGTCGGTGTGCGCCGTTCCCGACGGCTTCGTCATGGCGTACGAGACGGACGACCGGAAGCGCGTTCCTTTCAGCATCAAGTTCGCGCGCTCGTCCGATCTACTGGCGTGGGTTCGCGAAGAGGGCGTGGTCTTCGCGCCCGACCGCTATGCGGCGTGTCCGGCGCTCCGGTACGTGGACGGATGGTTCTACATGCTCTACCTGGAGCACAGGAAACCGAGTTGGTGGTTCGAGACGTACGTCACTCGGTCGCGCGACCTACACGTCTGGGAACCGTCACGGCGGAACCCCGTCATCGCGCCGGAGGAAGGTGAGGACATAAATACGTCGGACCCAGATATCGTGGAGTTCGGCGGCAGAACGCTCCTCTACTACTCGATTGGCGACCAGCGGACCTACACCAGACTCAAGCGCGCCGTTTTCGATGGTTCACTCGCCGAGTTCTTCGGCAGTTACTACGCGGACGATGGATCGTCTTCGCGAACATCCTAGGGCACACATCGCCATGCAACAGCGCATCGAGGAGCTCGGATTCCCGACGAACGGTCAGGGGCTGTACGACCTCACGGCATCGGTCGTCGAGTGGGTCGCCCGCCAGGGTATCGACAGAGGCTTGCTGACCGTCTACATCCGCCACACGTCGGCGTCGCTCCTGATTCAAGAGAACGCGGATCACGAGGTCACACGCGACCTGAACGACTTCTTCAGCCGTCTCGTGCCACAGGACAACCGACTGTACCGCCATACCTACGAAGGCGTCGACGACATGCCTGCGCACATCCGCGCGGCGTTGACTCAAACGCACCTGTCGATTCCGGTGATGGGCGGCAAGCCCTCCCTCGGCACGTGGCAGGCGGTGTTCCTGTTCGAGCATCGAGGCGCTCCCAACGAGCGCAAGGTCGTCCTCCATCTACTCGGAGAGTAGCAGACTCAGCGAAGGAGAGTCGCCGTGGTGTACATCGCACTATGGGTAGGGGCGGCGTCTCTCGCTCTGCTGGCGCTGTCGGCGCGACGCGCAGAAGCCGCCTTGCAGTGGGATGTGCTGACGAGTAGCCTCGGACATCTGCCCGTCGCAGGACCGGTCGAGCAGACATCGTGCCTCATACTGGATGTTGACGGCGACGGCGTGGACGAAATCATCATCGGCTGCCGCAAGGCGGCTCCCGCGCTGACGATGATCCGCAAGGCTCGCAACGGTTACATGCGCTACGTCATCGAGCCGGAGTCGATCCCTATCGAAGCAGGCGGGGCGTTCTGTGACATCGACGGCGACGGCGATCTGGACATCGTCTTCGGCGAGGACTGGACCGGGAACCGCCTCTTCTGGTGGGAGAACCCATCTCCGAACTTCGATCCGAACGTGCCGTGGAAGCGCCATGTCATCAAGGGAGACGGGGCGAACCAGCACCACGATCAGTTGTTCGGAGACTTCGACGGCGATGGCAAGCCTGAACTCGTCTTCTGGAACCAGCGCGAGAAGGCGCTATTCATGGCGCGCATCCCCGCCGATCCGCGCGCTGAGGACTGGGAGCGCGTCGCTATCTACCGAGGGGAGGGAGAAGGGCTCGCCAAGGGCGACATCGACGGCGACGGCAAGGATGAACTCCTTGCCGCTGGCAAGTGGTTCAGGCACCTGGGCGGAGACGACTTCGAGCCGTGCGTCATCGATGAGAGCCAGACGATCCCGCGCATCGCGGTGGCTGATCTGAACGGCGACGGTCGACTCGAAGTCGTGATGGGCCCGAGCGATGTTGTGGGCAGGCTCCGCTGGTACTCCTTTCAGGGCGATCCACGTCGGACGAGCTCATGGGTCGCGCACGAGCTCCTCGACGACGACGTCTACCACACGCACAGCCTTGCGATTGCCGACTTCGATGGTGATGGAGCCCTCGACATCTTCGCCGGGGAAATGCGGGAGCTCCAGCCCGGCGCGAACCAGAATCCCGACGCGACCATGTGGGTGTTCCTCGGTGACGGAACCGGGAACTTCACGCCCACCGAGCTCGCGCGAGAAAGAGGCGTCCACGAGGGCAAAGTCGGCGACTTCGACGGCGACGGGAAGCCGGACATCGCCGCCAAGCCCTACTGCTGGAACACGCCGCGCCTCGACCTCTGGTTGAACCGCACGCCCCGGCGCTGAGGTTCCGTTCCTATCGCCGTCGCAGCAACTGATGAACCGGCACGAGCAGGCTGATGCGCGCCTCCAGGTTCGTGTCTGCCACCGTGTCGAAGTCCTCCTGGTACTGGACTCCCACGTCGGCGGACAGATAGGGCGCGAAGAAGACGCGCACCCCAGATCGCGCACTCCAGACCGACTCCACCATGCCGTCGGCTTTGACGACTGACGGCGTCCACTTCAGCTCTCCCAAGAGCGCCACCCGGCGCGTGAGCCAGAGCTCGACTCCGCCGAACGGCATCCACTCGTTCGAGACGGTCGTCGCGCCGCTTGCCAGGGCTTCGGGAGCCGGCATCGCTGCATGGTCCCCATCGGTCGTGTCGGTGGGCTCCATCGATTGGTCCGCCTCGCCCTCGCCAGCATCCATCGTGGGGTCGGATGCACGACGAATCCTCGCGCCGGACAGGTTGGCTCCAGCGTGGATGTCGATGCCACGCCAGCCGCTGGTCTTGCCGGGCGACCCGAACAGGTTCCAGCTTCCGACCAGGTACACGTCGCCGGTTTCCTGACGGTACGAGGTCTCGCGCCGCTCCGTCGCCGGGAAGGTCCGCCAAGCGGATGCCGCGACATCCGGCAGGATGCGCGTGAGCCTGCTGACCGGGATGAACACCTTGACGCCCGCCGCCGGGATGTTCTCAATGGTCCGGGCTTCCCGCGCGAGGTCCGCCACGACGCGGATGTTCGTCGCCTCGATCTGCGCGAGCCCGGCGAGCCCGAAGATGCCCGTCGTTCGAATCTGGTGCGAGTCCGTGGCGAACGTCGAGTAGCTGGAGAGCCCGAGGTCGTAAGCCGGGATCGGACGAGCGGTCGGCACGGCGAAGACTTGGGGCGGCTTGGACAGCCACTGCTCGTCCACCGACTTCTCGTTCGGCTGGGCTGCTGCCGAGGCGAGCAGCCCAGCTCCGACGACGATCCCTAAGCCGGTCATCAGGACGCGACCGAGGCTTCGTCGTTCTTGTCGCATGGTCAATCCCTTCTCGTTGCGTCCGCGCTAGTGGGAGTGGTCGTGCGAAGCGCCTCCTCCGGAGCTCGGTTTCGCCATGGGTGCGGCGGGCTTCTGAGCCGGCTTCACGTCGTAAGTGAAGTCCAGCGTTTCGCGACTCATCAGCCCGAAGTTGAGTTTGATCGAACCCTTGTACGCGCCGACCGGGCTCAGATCGACGCCGGTCATTACATACTTCATCATCGGTTCGGCCATCGACTCCATGGCAGCCGACTTCGCGCCGGGCTTCGACAGAGCGATATGCACGCTCCCCGGCTTCAGGTCGGTGACCTTCTCCCCGGTCTTGCTGTCGAGGACCGTCACGATCAGGTAGTGCGTCCAGGAGTCCGCATCGCTGGGTACCTTGGCGAGCACCGGCTTCATCATCTCGAGCATGTCCATGCTCGCCATCGCGGCGTGGTACTCGTCTTTGGTGAGGAAGTTGAGCTGCACGGTGTACTTCTTGCCGGCGACGATGCGCATGTAGGCAGCCGGGCTCGCCATGAAGCGGTCGTGCTCGGCTTCCGTGCAGAAGTAGAGCGTCTTGCCCTTCATAGTCATCTTCGCCTTCATATGGCTTTCGACCATGGCGGACCCGTCGTAGGCGCAGATCTGCATCTTCTCCGCCGCGTGGACCCCAGCGGCTGAACCGAGCGCGAGCGCCAGTGCCACCGCGACTGCATGTCTCGACCAACGTTCTGTGGATGTCGTAGCCACTCCATGCCTCCTAGGTAACTTGGGGCGGCCGGTGCGCCGCCCCTAGGTTATGCGCGATCCGGATGATGCGCTTCGTGATCGGCATCATCGTCCGCGCCCTCCTTCGCCCCTCCTTGTGCCTCTCCGTTGGGGGCATCATCGTCTCCCTCACCGGCTCCCATCGATCCATCCATCATCTCGTCGTTCCCATCGCTCATCATGCCGGCGTGCATCGCTCCGCCGCGCATCATGTTGTCCATCATTCCTCCCATCACACCGCCGCCAACCCGACCGGTTGGCTCGTCGGCATGGTGAGATGCCATGTCGTCTGCCGCTTCGCCCATGCCTCCGCCGTTTTCGGGTTCCGCGTGGACCCCGCGCATGTCGTCGTTGCCGGCTCCAGCCATCGCGTCGTGTCCGCCGTCCTGTACGGCGACGTTCCCGGGAGCCGTGCTGGCGAGATCACGGTCCACGGCATCGGTCGGCACGTCGACGGAACTACCGCATCCAAGCCACGTTGCCACCACCACGACTCCCGCAAAGCCAGTCAGTACGACCACGCTACGCCGCAGCATCGTTCGGTCCTTTCTCTGATACCGCGCTCTCTACGAAGCACCGTCCCTTCGCACCACGACTCCGACCCAACCGCCCACCCTCACGGCAGGACGATCGGGAACACGGCTCTCGATACCTCGTCGCCGCGCCGAACCGTCAACCGGAACTCCCAAGCCCCTCCCATCTCGACGTCGATTTTCGCCGCATATCGGTCCTTGACGTACTGGGCGTCAGCGCCCCCACGCATCTCCGGCATGCCCATGCTGGGCATCGCCGCCATGTAGACCTCCATGCTCACTCCAGCGTCGGTGATCGGAGCCCCTTGCGGATCCGTGATCCTGACCCAGAACTCGGTGTCCTTGCCGTGTCTCAGCTTCGGAGCGCTCACTTCGACGTTCATCCCGTCGATGGACTCGCTGTGGATGAGCTGCCCGGAGCCTTCCCCCGCACCGAGACGGTTGTAGGCGATGGCTCCAGCGAGGACGAGCGCCACGATGACAGCCGCCGCGATGAGCCCGAATCGACGCCGACCGCGCGTCGGTTTCGCGACTGTCTGAGTGAACTCGCCCTGCTCCAAGCCCCAGCCCCGCCAAACAGCGTAGATGGCGGGAATCACGATGAGCGTCAGCACGAGCGACGAGACGAGTCCGCCCACCATTGGAGCCGCCATGCGACGCATCACTTCGGACCCCGCCCCCTCCTCCCAGAAAATGGGCGCTAGCCCGAAGATCGTGGTGGCGGCTGTCATCGTCTTTGGGCGCACGCGCATCGCAGCGCCCTCGACGATGGACTCATAGAGACGCGCCTTGGTGAGCGGGACGCCGGACGCCACCGCCTTGTGGTAGGAGATGTCGAGGAACAACAGCATAATGATCGCCGTTTGCACGGCAACGCCCGCCAGGGCGATGAACCCGACGGCCGCGGCGACGCTCATGTTGAACCGGTACAGGTACATGAGCCAAACGCCGCCGACCACAGCAAACGGCAGCGACAGCATGACGACAAGTACCTCGGACATCGCCTTGAAGTTGAGATAGAGCAGGACGAAGATGACGGCGATGGTCACTGGCACGATGACCTTCAGCCGCTGCTGCGCCCGCGCCATGTACTCGAACTGGCCGCTCCACTTCAGGTAGACGCCTGCGGGAAGCGTCACGCTCTGCGCGAGTGCCTGCTGAGCCCTTCGGACGTATCCGCCGATGTCCTTCGTCGACACGTCGACGAAGACGACAGACTGGAGCAAACCCGATTCGCTGTTGATCGCCATCGGACCCTGCCGAACGTGGATCGTCGCCAGCTCTCCCAGCGGAATCTGCACGATGTTCGCCGTAGGCTGCGCCACCGTCGGCATCGGGGTCGCGGAGCCCGATATGGGACTCAGCAGGCCGCTGACAGGAACACCGCCCATGCCGGCAGCCATGCCGGACATGAACACCGTCGAGCCGTCCATGTCCGACATGCCTCCTGCCATCGACCCGCCCATGCCGCCCATTCCTCCGGACATGCCGCCCATGCCCGACACCATACCCATCGAGCCTGAGGAACTCAGCGGGATGCCCGAAGCCGCGTAAGCCGGCATCGGAAGCGGAGACACGTATGGTGTCTGCACCGAGCTTCCGCCCATCCCAATGCCGCCCATGCCGTCCATCTCCGCGCCGCCCATCCCCGCCATGCCGCCGCCTGCCATCGATCCGCTGGCAGAGCCCAGGCCGCCCATTGAGGGCAGCGGAATCAGGACGCGGCTCAACGACTGGATGTCGTCGCGCAACTCGCGGGCGTACCGCACATTGACGGTGAAGCGGTTCCTACCTTCGACGGTCGTCGTGATCGGCATGCCGCCCAGTGCCGTCTCAATGGAGCCCTGGACGTCCGCGACCGTGAGTCCGTACCGGGCGATGGCATCGCGGTGGATTTCGAAGTCGATGTAGTTGCCGCCCATCAGCCGCTCCGCGTAGACGTTGCGCGTGTCTGGCACGCCTCGCAGCGCCCGCTCGACCTGGAGCGCCACGTCGGAGATCTGCTGGAGGTTGGCACCTCGGATCTTGATGCCGACCGGCGTCTTGATGCCCGTCGCGAGCATATCGACTCGGTTCTTGATGGGCATCGTCCACATGTTCCGCACGCCGGGCCATCGGAGTCTGGTGTCCATCTCCTCGATGAGCTTCTCGGGCGTCATGCCGGGTCGCCACTGGTCGCGCGGCTTAAGGACGACAACGGTCTCCATCATGTCCAAGGGCGCGGGGTCAGTCGCTGTCTCGGCTCTGCCCATCTTGCCCAGCGTCGTCTTCACCTCCGGGAACGACTTGAGGATTCGGTCCTGCACCTGGACCAGCTTCCGGGCTTCTGTCGCCGAGATGGCGGGGGCGGAGCTCGGCATGTAGAGCAGATCGCCTTCGTAGAGGGGAGGCATGAACTCCGACCCGAGCTGGCGCAGCGGGATCAAGGTGATCGCCACGAGCGCGACAGCCAGAACGATGACGACCCAGCGCCACCGCAGGATGGGCAGGATCACGGGCTTGTAGACGGCGATGAGAGCGCGGTTGATCGGGTTGCGTTCCTCGTCGACGACCTTGCCACGGATGAGGTAGCCCATCAGCACAGGCACGAGCGCGATCGCGAGGATTGCGCCAGCTACCATGGCATACGTCTTGGTGAATGCCAGTGGCCGGAACAGGCGGCCCTCCTGCGCCTGCAGCGTGATAACGGGCATGAACGAGACCGCGATGATGATCAGCGAGAAGAAAAGCGAGGGCCCGACCTGCTTCGACGATTCGGATACGACTTCCCACCGGTTTCGCTCGCGACCCTCTGCACGGTCGTGCTCGAGGGTCTTGTGGACGTTCTCGACCATGACGATGGCGGCGTCCACCATCTCGCCGATGGCGACTGCGATGCCTCCGAGTGACATGATATTCGCATTCAAGCCCTGCATCCGCATCACGATGAAGGAGACAAGAACGCCGACGGGTAGCGTGATGATGGCGACGAGCGAGCTCTGCGCGTGCCACAGGAAGATCGCGATGACAACGGCAACCGCGATGCTCTCCTTGATGAGCGTGGATTTGAGGGTCTCGATGGCGCGTTCGATGAGGGACGATCGGTCGTAGATCGTGTTGATCCGGACGCCTTCGGGCAGTCCGGGCTCGATCTCGGCGATCTTGCGCTTCACCTGCCGGATCACCTCGCGAGCGTTCTCGCCCTGCCGCATGACGACGACGCCGCTGACGACTTCGCCGGTCCCGTCGCGTTCCGCGATGCCGCGCCGCATTTCGGGACCTTCGTGCACGTGCGCGACATCGCCGACTCGGACGGGAGTGCCGCTGGCGCTGGTCGCGATCACCGTATCGCGAATGTCGTCGAGCCCGGCGAGATAGCCGAGACCGCGGATCATGAACTCCTTCTCCGCAACCTCGAGCATGCTGGCGCCGACCTGCTGATTGCTCCGTCGGACGGCTCCCGCGATCTGCTGGATGGTGATGTCGTACGCGAGCAGGCGATCCGGGTCGATATCCACCTGGTACTGGCGGCGGAACCCACCGACGCTCGCGATCTCGGATACGCCCGGGATGCTGAGGAGCTGGTAGCGGATGTACCAGTCCTGAATGGCGCGGAGGTCCGCCAAGCTGTGGTTCATACCCTCGACCGTGTACTGGAACACCCACCCGACTCCGGTACCATCTGGTCCCAGTGTCGTCTTGACACCGGGTGGCAGCCCGCCAGTCAGGGCGTTCAGGTATTCGAGCACGCGGCTGCGTGCCCAATAGAGGTCGGTGCCGTCTTCGAAAATGACGTACACGAACGACGAGTTGAAGAACGAGAATCCGCGAACGGTCTTGACCTTCGGCACGCCGAGCATGGCGGTGCTGATCGGGTACGTGACCTGGTCCTCGATCTCCTGGGGGCTCTGTCCCATCCATTCGCTGGCGATGATGACCTGAACGTCTGACAGGTCGGGGATGGCGTCCACAGGCGTCGTGACGACCGACCACACCCCCCACCCGACGACCATCGCCATGACGAGGATCACGAAGAACCGGTTCCGTATACAGAGCTCGATGAACCGTTCCATAACTTGCGAACCTTCGCGTGCTCCGAGTCGGCCTCGGTTCCTATTGCCGGTTCTAGTGTGCGTGCGACTGCGGCGCGCCGGTCGCCTGTGGCATATCGCCGTTCTGCGAGCCCATCTTCTCGATTGCGATCCGCAGGTTGCTCTCGGAGTCGATCAGGAAGTTGGCGGCGGTCACGACCGTGTCGCCCTCGCTGACTCCACGGAGAGCCGCATAGTAGCCACTCGCCAGCGCTTCGACCTCGACCTGTCGAGGCTGAAACCTCCCTTTGCCGTCGCTGACGACGACGAAGTTCCGTTTGCCGGAGAAGATGACCGCGCTCTCCGGTATCGCGAGCACGTTGCCAAGAGGCGTTTTGACGTTCACGTGCGCGTACATGCCGGGTCTGAGCGAGTTGTCCGTGTTGCGGAACACAGCCCGAACTCGCGTCGTCCTCAGCCGTGGATCGACGAACGGGTCGATGAAGGCGATCCGTCCGGTGAGAGTTCGTCGCTCCGTCAACGCGGCGACATGCACCTCCATCGGCTGTCCCGTCTTCACCCATGAGACGTCGGACTCATAGATGTCCGCGTAAAGCCACACGGATGACAGATCGGCGATTGTGAACAACGGAGTGCCCTCGCCCACGTAGGCTCCCTCGAGCACGTTCTTCTGGATCACGGTTCCTGACATGGGCGCGTAGATGGGGAGGTAGGTCGCGACGCCGTCCGTCTCGATTCGGGCGATCTGAGCCGGGGTCAAACCCCACAGCTCGAGGCGCTGGCGGCTGCTCTCGAGCAGTGCCTGGCGAGCGTCTCCCAGCTCGGCAGCCAACGACGACGGCACGGTCTGAGGACGCCGACTGCCCCGCAGCGCGATCAGATACTCACGTTGCGCGGACACGAGCTCCGGGCTGTAGATCGAGAGGAGTTCGTCTCCCTTTCGGACGCGGGCTCCGGTGAAGCTCACTCCAAGTCGCTCGACGCGTCCCGATACGCGCGACGTGACGACCGCGAGCGTCTCCTCGTTGTAGTCGAACCTCCCGACGGCGCGGATGTCCTTGGTTAGCTTGCGGCGCTCCACGGTGGCGGTGCGGACGCCGAGAACCTGCACCAACTCCGGCGTCAGATCGACCGGAACGCCCCGCAGCAACTCGGCTTCCCCGCTGGTGGGCTGGGCGACTGCCTCCATCGCCGTCGTGTCATCGTCACCAGCGTCGGGAATCCACTCCCCCGTATCGTCCGCCTCAGCCTCCGCCGACGCGTCAGGTACCCATTCGTCAGTGGTGGTGTTGCCGCCGCGCCCCATGGTGACCCACGCGGCTGCCGCCCCGCCGATGACGAGCGCCGCCACGATGAGAGCAATCCATCTCGTGCGAGTCATCTTGTGTCTCCGGTCTCGCGCGTTGCTACCACAGGTCGGAGGCAGTGGCTTTTTCCAGCTCCGCGATAGCCTTCAGATAGCTCGTGACCGAGCTGAAATAGGTCAGCCTCATTTCCTCGACGTTCACGAGAGCGTCCACCAGCCGGACGAAGTCGACGGTTCCGGCGAGGTACCCAGTGATCGCCGCTTCGTAGGCGTCCTCAGCCTGTGGAACCAGAACATCGCGGTACAGTTCGCTCGTCCGCTTGGACGACTTGATGCGGATCAGCGCCGTCTCCACCTCACCGGCGATGGCAAGCTCGACGGCGTCGCGGCTCTCCTCGGCGGCTTCTTGCTGAGCCCGAGCCTCGACGATGCCGAAGTCGTACTTCTTGCGGAACAGAAACGGCAGGTTGATGGTCACCATCGCGTCGAAGCCTCGTTCCGGCGCAATGCCGGGCTGCCGGTCGAGCATGACCATGAAGTCCGGTCGATACTGCGCGTTCGCCAGGCGAAGCGCCGTGGAGCTCTGTCGAGTCGCCGCTTCGGCTTGGCGAATCTCCGGCCGCTCCTCCAGAGCCAAGACGGTCAACGCGTCGGCGCTCTGCGTGACCTCTGGCAAGCCGGTGTCCAGCAGCCTCGGCGGCGGAACCGGCGCGCTCGCCGACATGTCTCGCAGCAGGTTCAGCCGAATCTCCGCACCGCGCCGCTCGTCGCGGAAGGAGGACTCGTTGTTGACGCGGATCGCCAACTCGTTCTGGAGGTCCAGGACGTCGGATAGCTCTGCCCGTCCAGTCCCGTACCGCTCGCGCACGGCGGCTAGCAGCTCGCGCACGCGCTCGGTGTTCCGGGCGT
>VGLH01000063.1 GCA_016866785.1 Candidatus Poribacteria bacterium | reverse complement strand
TCTACCCCGAAAAGGTGCGCCAACAAGCCGTCACGATGTATTGCGAAGGAACCAGCATCGAGGCGATCAGCCGCGTTCAGTCGGTGAAAGTCGGAACCGTGACGTCGTGGACAAAAAAGCCCGACGGGCATTAGCGGACATCCAACGGCGCATGGCTGCCGTCGCTCCGAAGACGGCGTGTATAACCTTCAGTAGCTTCCCTGTGTCTCGACGTAGACGGCGTAGAGCGACTGGCTCGCCGCCATGAAGAGCCGGTTCCGCTTGGCGCCGCCGAAGCAGAGGTTCGCGCACGCCTCGGGCAGGTGGATTCTGCCGATGAGCGTCCCGTCGGGCGCGAAGATGTGGACGCCGTCGTAGCCCTCGCCCACCCATCCGGCGGCTGCCCAGAGGTTCCCGTCCACGTCGCAGCGGATGCCGTCGGCGATGCCCGGCGACATGTCGCAGAACATCCGTCCATTCGCCAGGCGCGAGCCGTCGACGACGTCGTAGATCCGGATGTCCCGGTTGTGGTCGGGCTTGTGCGTCACGCCCGTATCGACGACATAGAGCTGCGAGTAGTCCGGCGAGAAGCACAGTCCGTTGGGTCTTTCGAGCTCGTCGGTGACGACCGTCGCGGCTCCCGTGTCGGGATTCAGCCGGTAGACGCACGTCGGCAGCTCGAACTCCGCGCGGTGTCCCTCGTAGTTGAGCAGGATGCCGTAGCCGGGGTCGGTGAACCAGATGTGCCCGTCGGGATGGACGACCGCGTCGTTGGGCGCGTTGAGCCGTTTGCCGTCGAACCGGTCCATGAGGACGGTGATCGAGCCATCGTGCTCCGTGCGCGTGACACGTCGGCTGTCGTGCTCGCAGGTGATGAGCCTGCCCTGGCGGTCGCGCGTGTTCCCGTTCGCGTAGTTCGACGGCTGGCGATAGATGCTGACGGTTCCCGTCTCCTCGACCCACCGTATCATCCGGTCGTTCGGGATGTCGCTCCACAGCAGGAACCTACCGTCGCCGAACCAGACGGGTCCCTCCGCCCACCGCGTTCCCGTGTAGAGCCGCTCCACGACCGTGTTCCCGATGCGGTACTTGTCGAAACGCGGGTCGACGACCTCGATCCACGGGTCCGGGTAGTGGACGATGCGCGGCTCCAAGGCGAGTTCCTTTCGTCCTAGACGGGCTGAACCGTGATGTTCCCGAAGTCGACGCGTCCGACCTCACACAGGAGCGCGATCGCGCCGCTCAGCAGGGGACGGTCGTCGTCCGTTACCGTGAAGACCGATTCGCCGCCGACCAACGCGGTCAGCGTATTGCCGTCAGTGCGGAGGGCAAGGTCGTATCGCGCATCGAGCTCCCAGGCGAAGGGCTTCTCAACGAGGGTCGTCCGTCCATCGAGCTCCTTGACGAGACGCAGCGCCCTGCCATCGCAGAGCAGGAGCGCATAGTACCGTCGGAGCCCCTGAACGCACGCCGCGATCCCGGCAGACACCGCCAGGTGCGGTTCCACCGTCGCGCTGACGGTATAGCCGCTCCACTCGCGCGTTCCCTGAATGAGCATGCCCGTGTCGTGGTTCTGCATGATGCGGACGGTCGGCATATCCGCGCCGATGAAACCCGGCGAATCCGCTGCGTTGACCCAGGCGCGCTGCCACATCCCGCCGCCCAGAGGTCCCTTCCCCAGCCGGAGGTCGGGCGTGCCGTCCCACGTCAGCGAGTCGAGCAGCACGACGCCGTCCGCGCGCTTCACCGAAGCTACCTCGATCCCGACGCGGCAGATGGGATGGCAGTCGGCAGGAACACGCCAGCGGAATGCGTGTCGAGCGCCCGGCGCGAGGCTCACGGCGTCGGATCGCCGGATCGTCAGCCTGTTGTCCTCGCCGTAGACGGAGACGTAGACGCAGCAGTTCACTGGGCCCGAGTTCTCCGACTCAGCCTGCACGTTCGCCGTCACAGTCTGACCCGGGTACAGCGTCGGCGAGGCGACGAGGCTGTAGCCGCCCAGCGAGATGGCTTCCGGCGGCACGAACGTCGCCGTCGCGGCACGCGCGTCTCGTCCGAACCCAACGCCTCGGTAGCGGATCGCCAGCCTGCTCCCGACGTTCTCGACGGCGGTCGTGCCCCGGCAGTCGGGTCCGTCGTCCGGCAGGAACCCTTGCGCGGACCCCGGCAGCGAAAAGTGGAACCGGGCACCTTCTTTGGGCTCCTCCCACGACTCCCCGTCTAGGGACCGTCCCAGACGCGCGATGTAGAGCGCCTCGTTGGCAGCGTCGGTGAGCGCCCTGCCGCCGTCCGCTGTCGGCAAGAAGATGCGGTCCGCGACAGGTCCCCGCCAGTCGGGACCCGCGTCGAGCCCCGCGAGCCCTCCCTTGATGCCCATGAGGCAGCCGATGTTGCCGGAGTTGCAGTCGGTGTCCCAGCCGCACGTGTTCGTGATCATCAGCGAGCGCTGGAAGTCGTCGTTGCCATAGAGCAGCCCCAGCACGATCAAGGCGTGGTTGGGAACCATGTGGCAGTTGCCGCCGTATTTGTCGTAGCCGTAGTCCGCGACGATCCGCTCGCGCGTGCGACGCCAGTCGCCGTCCTTCGCGTGCCACTCGCGGATGTCGCCGATCATCCGGCAGATGATCGAGTCGCGCGGGATGAGCGCGGTCGCGACGTCCAGGAGGCGGAACCGATCCGACTCGACGAACGCCTGTGCTTCCATGGCAGCTAGAGCTTGGGCCCCGTACACCGCCTCGCCGTCGTGTCCGACGCTCGCCGCCTTGCCCGCGAGCTCGACCGCCAGTTCCGGCTCGCCGGGACAAACGAGCGCCCACGCGTCGATGAAGATCTGCGCGCCGATCTGCTCGGCGACCACCTTGCCGTTGAGCGCGATGGAACCGCTTTCGGGAGCCGGCACGCCCGCCTTGAGGCGCAGGAACGCCGTGTGCTCCGTCGAGTTCCCCATGCCGCCCCACCAGAAGATCGTCCGCCCCTCGATGACGTAGTTGAGCCACGTGTTGCCCACCTGCCGGGCGGTCAGGTCGCGCCCGCTGCCGTAGTCCTCCAGCGCGCGGACGAACGTGAACGTGCCGGAGATGTCGTCGTCGGTGACGATCAGCGGGGCGTTGAGCCGGTCGTTGACGTAGTAGTCCACCTCGCCGAGGCGCTCCATAATCCGGTCGTAGGACCAGCCCTCGAAGGGCCTGCCGAGATAGACGCCGATGATCTTGCCGAGCACGCCAGCGTAGACGCGCTCGTCGTAGTCGTGCGGGATGGCCATGGGAGGCTCCTGTCCGAGGTCCCGTCACTCTCGCCGTGCGGGCATCATACAGGATCGGAACCTGACTCGGAAGACCGCCCGGCCGGGCCTGGACGCGCTCCGCCCGTAGTCATCGCGCGGCGGCTCGGCTATCATTGACTCAACCTAGGAACACGGCGCGGCGGATCGAGATGGACGAAGGAAGGCGATTCCGATGCTCGACCTCAAGTGGATCCGCGAGAACCCGGACCTCCTGCTCGCAGCGCTCCGACGGCGGCACGCCGACGACCTCATCCCGGAAGTCGAACGCCTGCTCGCTCTCGACGCTCAGTGGCGCGAGGCGACCGTCGCCTACGACACGCTCCGCCACGAGCAGAACCAGGTCTCCAAGCAGATCGGCGTCCTCAAGCGCGAGAAGCAGGACGCGAGCGACGTCATCGCGCGGATGGGGCAGGTCGCCCAGGAGCTCCGCGCCCGCGAGGAGCAGGTTCGCCAGTCTCGGTCTGAGATCGACGCCATCCTGATGGTCCTCCCGAACGTCCCGCACGACTCCGTCCCCGACGGCGCGTCGGCTGAAGACAACCCGGTCGTGAAGACTTGGGGCGACGTTCCGTCCTTCTCGTTCGAGCCCAAACCGCACTGGGACCTAGGCGAGCAGCTCGGAATAATCGACCTGCCGCGCGGCAGCAAGCTGTCAGGCAGCGGGTTCCCGCTATATCGAGGCCTTGGGGCGAAGCTCCAGCGGTCGCTCGTGCACCTCATGCTCGACATCCACACGACGGAGCATGGCTACACGGAGTTCAGCCCGCCCTTCATCGTGACCCGCGCGACGATGACCGGCACGGGCCAGCTACCGAAGTTCGAGGACGAGCTCTACCGGCTCGCCCGCCAGGGGATGGACACGGACGACATCGAAGGGACGGCGGGGGCCATCGCCGGAGATGCTTTCCTGATCCCGACTGCCGAGGTCCCTGTCACGAACATCCATTCGGGCGAAATCCTCGACGGTTCGGTCCTGCCGCTCTACTACACGGCACACACGCCCTGCTTCCGACGCGAGGCGGGCGCCGCCGGCAAGGACACCCGTGGCATCCTCCGCGTCCACCAGTTCGAGAAGGTGGAGTTGGTCAAGGTCACGTCGCCTGACACGTCCTATGACGAGCTGGGGAAGATGCTCGCCGACGCCGAGCGGATCGTTCAACGACTGGAGCTCCCCTACCGCGTCATCACACTGTGTACGGGCGATATGGGCTTCCAGTCGGCGAAGACGTACGACATCGAGGTCTGGGCCGCAGGCCAGGGCAGATGGCTCGAAGTGTCGTCCATCAGCAACTGCACCGACTTCCAGTCGCGGCGGGCTGAGATCCGGTTCCGACGCGAAGAAGGCGAACGCGCCGAGCTCGTCCACACGCTGAACGGCTCCGGGCTGGCGCTCCCGCGTATCGTCATCGCGTTGCTGGAAAACAACCAGTGCGAGGATGGAAGCGTGCGGCTCCCGAAGGCGCTCCAGCCGTACATGGGCGTCGAGCGCATCGCGTCGTAGAGGTGTCAGTTGAGGCGGAAGGGCGACTTCATCTTGCCGAAACGCCGTTCGCGTTGGGAGATGCCGCGTCTAGCGGCGAGGAGCGCGCTGTTCTCGTAGTTCTGCCGGTCGATCATCTCTTGCTCTGTCCGCAGCAGCGCACCCAGGTCGCTCTCCGAGAGCAGGCGCTGCTTGGCGGTCTCCGACAACGCCGAAGTCGCCGCGATCTCGTAGGCGAGCTCCACGGGCGTCTTGGGCAGCGCGTCGGAGGGCTCCCAACTGTCTTCGAGCTCGCCCATCAGACGCGAGTAGCGAGCATAGGAGTCGCGGACGGAGCTGACCAGCGGGGTCAGCTCTGCGTCATCGAGCGTGGTCTTCGGCAGAGGAACGATCCGAACACGTCCTGCCGGGTACGGTTCGTGCTGGAAGAAGCTCGTCAGTTGGAACCGATGCTCTCCGACGGCGAGGATGTCCATCTTGCCGTCCGGGAAGCGCTCGACGTGCGTGATGCGCGCCGTGGTACCGACGCCGTAGACGCTGGCGGTGCCGCCAACTTCTCGTCCGCGCTCGATCAGCACGACGCCGAACGGGGCTTCCTGCTCGATGCACTCCCCGATCATGAGCCGGTATCGCTCCTCGAACACATGGAGCGGAATCGTCATGCGCGGGAAGAGGACCATGCGAAGTGGGAAGAGCCGCATCGTGACGGTGTCGGCGTGGTCGTCGGTCATTGCGGTTCCCTGTCAGAGCGCGTGATGGCGTCGCTGGAAGTCTAGCACGCGGCTCTGCAGAGGGTCAAAACGCGACAAAGAAGCCCGACAAAGACGCCGAGGAACGCATGCTCGCCAAGGTCCTGTCACGCACCCTATGGCATGTGTACGACGCGCTGGGCTCGCTGCTCATTGCGAACCTTCTCTGGTTCGCGTTGAGCCTGCCCTGGTGGAGCCTCGTCGTACTGCTGTCTCTCCCGTTCGACGAGTTGGCGAGCGCCCTCATCGGCGTCGCGGCAGTGCCCGTGGCGTTCCTCAATCCAGCGAGTTCGGCGTTGGGCGAAATGGCTCAGCGGCTCGCCGAGACGGGAAGCACCGACCTGCGGACCTTCTGGCGTGGACTGCGCCACCACCTCTTCCGCTCAGTCCTCTTGATGAGCGTCGGCGTTTTGATGACAATGATGTTGGCGGCGAGCGCCGCCTTCTACGGGGGCGGGGTCTTCAGCGCGCTGGGAACCTACGGAAACCTGCTGGCAGCCGGTTTCACGGTCTGGGCGATGGTCTTCGTGGGTGCGATGTCGAGCTACTGGGTCCCAGTCGCCGTCGGTATCGATGGCAAGTCGCCGCGCGTGTGGTTCACGCTGAAGCGATCAGCGTTTCTGACCCTCGATAGCCCGCTTTTCGCGCTCTGCCTGCTGGCGGCAACAATAATCAGCGCGGCGTTCTGGACTGTCACCGTGCTGGGTGTGTTCACCATCGGAATGAGCTTCATCCGCGTCCTCCACGCTGAGGCGCGTCATGTTCTGCGCGAGAAGCATGAGACCGCGAATCGTCTCACGGCGCGATCCGCAAGCCCGCCGACACGGAGCCAAGTCATGGACGCGCTTCGCGAGTCGTGGCGTAGCCAACCCAAACGTGGGCTGAGGGAGCTCCTCAAGCCCTGGGAACCGTCCGATTGACCAGGAGTGCACCACCCCCATGAGCAGGCCCTTTGAACTCGAAATCACCGATGTCGTGGGTCGCGAGATCCTCGACTCGCGCGGCAACCCAACGGTCGAAGTGGACGTCGTCGTCGAAGATGAGGTTCTCGGCAGAGCCGCCGTCCCGTCCGGCGCCTCGACCGGCGAGTATGAGGCGGTCGAGCTGCGTGACGGGAATTCCGCCCGGTATGGCGGCAAGGGTGTGCAGAACGCCGTGGCGCACGTCAACGAGCAGATCGCCGACGCCCTCATTGGCTTCAATGCGCTCGAACAGGTGACCATCGACCAGGTGCTCCTGGAACTCGACGGGACGGAGAACAAGGGTGGTCTAGGAGCCAATGCCATTCTCGGCGTCTCGCTCGCCGTCGCCAAAGCAGCAGCCAACGGCTTAGGCGTCCCGCTCTACCAATACATCGGCGGGTCGCTCGCCCACGAGCTCCCTCTGCCTATGATGAACATCGTCAACGGGGGTGCGCACGCCGACAACAACGTCGATCTGCAGGAGTTCATGGTGATGCCGGCAGGCGCTTCGTCCTTTTCCGAAGCGCTGCGCATGGGCGTCGAGGTCTTCCACGCGCTCAAGTCGGTGCTGAAGAAGCGCGGGTACAACACGTCCGTCGGCGACGAGGGCGGATTCGCACCCGATCTCAAGTCGAACGAAGAGGCGCTCCAGGTCATCATCGAGGGCATCGAGCAGGCGGGTTACGCTCCCGGCACCGACATCCTCCTGGCACTGGACCCCGCGACGAGCGAGCTCTACAAGAACGGCAAGTACGTCCTGCAGGCGGAAGCAAAGCCGGAGAAGTCCGCCGAGGAGATGGTCGCCTTCTGGGTAGACCTCGTCGATCGGTACCCGATCATCTCCATCGAGGACGGCATGGCGGAGAACGACTGGGACGGCTGGCGGTTGCTGACGGAAGCCATCGGAGACCGCGTCCAGCTCGTCGGCGACGACCTCTTCGTGACCAACACGAAGCGGCTTCGTGAGGGCATCGAGCGGGGCATCGCCAACTCGATCCTGGTCAAGGTGAACCAGATCGGGACGCTCACCGAGACGCTCGAAGCGATTCAGATGGCGACGCGAGCCGGCTACACGTCCGTCATCTCGCACCGTTCCGGCGAGACGGAGGACACGACGATCGCCGATATCGCCGTGGCGACGAACGCGGGACAGATCAAGACCGGCTCGCTGTGCCGCACGGACCGGATCGCCAAGTACAACCAGCTCCTGCGGATCGAGGAGGAACTCGGTTCCCGCGCCCTGTTCCGGGGCAGGGAAGTGTTCTCCAACTTAGCCTAGCGCCCATGGCACTCCCAACCTTCTGGCGCAGTCGGCTCGAAGACGTCGACGACGCAGTTCACTCGGCGACGCGCGGCGACGTCTCTGTGCTGACGCGTTCACCGGGCAGTCGGCCGGTCTACCTCGTCCGGTACGGGACACGCTCCATCCGGCGAGGGTCAGCCAACTATAACTCGGCGGCAGGAGCGCGCGACTCGCGTCACTACGCCGACAAGCCCGCCGACGCGCCACCTTCCCTGCTGCTTATCGGGCCCGTCCACGGGCAAGAAGTCGAGAACATCGTTGGCATCGTCAACCTGATCCACGTCGCAGAGGCTGGCGTCGATTTGCGCGGACGAGCCTGGGACCGGCTCCGCCAACTCATCGACGCCTGCCATCTGCTGATCGTACCTGTAGGGAACCCGGACGGCAGAGCCCGATGCCCGTACGAGAGCTTCGTCGGCGTCTCGGTCGACGAGATGACGCGCGTCGGGCAGGGAACGCGGCAGGACGGCTCTCTGTACGGCTGGCCCGGAGCGAAGCAGCGCCACCCGATGGTCGGCGACGTCGGACTCCTCGGCGCGTACTTCAACGACCAGGGCATCAATCCGATGCACGACGAGTTCTTCGCGCCCATGGTGTCTGAGACGAAGGCGCTCCTCGACCTCGCCCGCGACGAAGCGCCCGACTACCTCCTGAACCTTCACTCGCACGGAACCGTTCCACAGGTGCTGCGGACGGCATACGTGCCGCATCTGCACAAGCGTATCGAGGCGGACTTCGCTCGACGCCTCTATGAGCGCTACGACCGCGAGGGTCTGCCCTCCGGACAACCGTTCGAGCCCGTGCCCGACGGCGAGGAACTGCCTCTGCCGTCGTTCAACCTGACGAGCGCGCTGCACCATGTCTGCGGCGGCGTGTCGATGCTCTACGAGTGCTCGCAGGGATTGGTCGAGTACGTGCGTGTGTCGCACGACGACATCCTGAACCTCGAGCTCCTGCTCTTCGAGGAGTGGCTGGCGTTCGCTGTCGAGCATCCGGATCCGCGGCGGAGCTACGAAGTCCGATGATGCTGGGCTGTCACCGGTGGCGCTGCGTGCCGTCGCGTCCTCGCGGAGCGTGCGTCGCGGCGATGCTGTGGGTTGCGCTGTTCATTCCGCTCGCGCCAATGGCGACTGGGGAGACCATGAGGAGAGTGTTCGCCGAGACCGACGAACTGTTGCCCAACCCCGGTATGGGCTGGCAAACCTTCCACCGGTTCGCCGACGAGGACCCCAACCTCGGCGGACTACCGTCCATGTCCGCCTACTTTCGGTTCTACTGGCGCGAGCTGGAGCCCGTCGAAGGTCAGATCGACTTCGTCCATCTCGACGCTCTTCTTGCGCGCGCGCGTCGAGCAGGACAGCGATTGGCGCTCCGGGTCATGTGCGCCGGGACGAACGAGCAGGAGATGTACGTACCCGAGTGGTTGCGCGCCAAAGGCTGTCCGGGGTTCTCGTACCAATACGAGGGACAGGGCCCGACGCACTGGGTCCCGGACATGGACAGCCCCATCTTCCTCGACGCCCACCTCGGCTTCATCGAGCGGCTCGCGGAGCGCTACGACGGTCACCCGGACATCGACCTGCTCGACATTGGTACCGTGGGCTTGTGGGGCGAGTGGCATATGAGCGGAACGGGCGTCGACGTCCCCTCATGGGCGACGCGCAGGCGCATCATCAACGCCTGGATGCGTGCCTTCCCACGCATGCCCAAAGTCATGCTGATCGGCGACGCGGAAGGCTTGTCCTACGCCGCCCAGAACGGATGCGGGTGGCGAGCGGACTGCCTCGGCGACATGGGCGGGTTCTCGAAGACCTGGAACCACATGGAGCACTTCTACCGCCAGCAGCTCGAACGCACCATGACGCGAGACGTATGGCGAACCGCGCCCGTCGCGTTCGAGTCCTGCTGGGATATGCGCAAGTGGGTCGGGGAAGGATGGGACGTGGGAGCCATCTTCGACTACGCACTCGACCTGCACGCCAGCTACGTGAACAACAAGTCCGCCCCGATCCCGCCCGACGCGAAGCGGGAGGTCGAGCGGCTGCTTCGCCGGCTAGGTTACCGGATCGTGATTCGGAGCGTCGAGCACCCGGATGCCGTCTACGCCGGAGCCGCGCTGCCCATCCATATGGAGTGGGGAAACGTCGGCGTCGCTCCGCCCTACCGCGATGACCGCGTCGCCGTTCGGCTGCGAAACACATCCTCGACGCACGTCGCCGTCACGACGCTCGGTCCGCCAGTCCGGGGCTGGACGCCGGGCACGATCCACCTCGACATACGGCTGTCGGTTCCCGAAGACGCACCGGCCGGGGACTATGCGCTTGAGATTGCTCTGTTGCCCCCGGACTCCCAGGAACCGGTTATCCGACTGGCGAATGAGGGCAGACAGTCAGACGGCTGGTATTGTGTCGGCGCGGTTCGGGTCGCCGAACGTCCGGTAGAGCGCTAGCCTCGACGCTCCGCCAGTGGATCGGTGGGTCTGCCGCCGTAGCGTGCGTTGGGTCCTTCCAGGATCGCCTTCTGACGGTCGGTGAGTCCCTCGAACTCCTGCCAATCGAAGTACCGTGCCGACCACGAGACGGCGTGCGGACTGTACTTGAAGAACACCGTCCGTCGCTCGTCCGCACCTCGCCAAGGGAGCGTGCCGTGCGTGAGCGCCTCCGTGAAGAGGACGGCAGTTCCTGCCGGACCCGTCACGCAGTCGACGCGCGGATGCAGCGTTTCGAGGTCGCGCCACTCGTTCGGGAACCGGTAGTTGCTCTTGTGGCTTCCCGGCACGCATCCGAACCCGCCGTCGCCCGGATGAATCGTCTTCAGGTTGTAGGCGACCACCGACAGCCCGTTGTACATCCGCCCATCGGCGTAACGATAGTACTGCGACGGATCGAATGGCGTGCCGCCGCCGTGAAGGATCGTCCCGATGGGCCCCTTCCCCGACCGGATGACATCGAGGTAGACGTGGTCGAGGCGAAACCGTGATCCGAGCGTCTCTTCGAGATACGGCACGACGCTCGGGTTGTCGATGAGGTCTCGGTAGACATCACCCCAATGGAGCATCCCGCCGAACCGTTTGGTCGTCATGTCGGGAGCGCACTCTCGTGCGATGTACTCATCCAGGATCGCATTGAGAGCTGAGAGCTGCTCCGCCGACAACGCCTCCGGGATGACGAGATACCCCTGCAGGTCGAACAGATACCGCTCCTGGTCGGTCACCTCGGCTTCTCCTCGATCTACGTTCAGACGGCGGTCACCCGGACGGGCTTGCCTTCCCGCGCGGACTGGTTCGCCGCCACCGTCACCAGGCACGTCTTCAGACCGTCCGTGTAGTCCGACTTGACCAGCGACCGGTCGTTTGTGCGGATCGCCTGGATGAATGCGTCGTCGATGGATGTTGGCTGGGGGGTCGGCGGAATCGGCACGGTCGCCGCGCCGTCAGGAAGGACCCGCACGCCATCGGCGTACTGGATGCGCAGATGTCCCTCGACGACGAGCTCGATCCGCGAGCCGCCGCCGCCGTTCGTCAGCGCCGACGTCGTCGTGATGTACCCGATGGCTCCGCTCGCGTATTGTAGCAGCACGACCTCAGCGTCCGGGATCGTATGGTTCTCCTGATCCGTGTTGACGCGGAGCGACTCTAGCTTCGTCACTTCGACGATGTCCCCGGCGAAGTAGCGCAGTAGGTCGAGCTGATGCGTCGCCTGCTCGTGGAGCATCCCGCCCGACTTATCCATGACGCGCCACCAGTGCGTGGACCCGCCAGCGATGCCGCCCCACCGCTCGGAAACGGCAAGGGTCACGCGCTTGTCGGCGAGGAATGTCCTCAGTCCGTCGGCGTTCGAGTTGTACCGAAGCTGGTAGCCGACGCACGAGAACACACCGGCGCGGTCGATGGCTTCCTTGGTCGCTACTCCCGTCTCGACATCCATGACGACCGGCTTCTCGACGAAGATGTGGAGCCCACGTTCTGCCGCCGCGATCTCGACGCCCTCGTGGGCGAACGGCGGCAGCGAGAAGTAGCAGACCTCCATCTCGACTTCGTCGAGCATCTTTCTGGCGTCCGTGTAGGCTTGGCCTCCGTGCGTGGCAGCAGACGACTTGGCGCGCTCCTCGGACACGTCACAGCAGGCGGCGATCTCGACGCCCTCCATCGCTGCAAGGCGCTTCAGGTGTCCCTGTGCGTTGCCTCCGGTTCCCACGTAACCGACTCTGAGCGTTGACATGGCGAGTCCTCCGGTTCCGCTCTGTCATGGGCGCGCCCACTCTACGGCGGCAGAGCTCAGGTGTCAACCGCGCTGAGCGTCCTTGTTCCCTTCCGCCCGAGCGGCGCTCAGGTCATACTGCTGCTGGAAGAGCGCGCGTCGAGCGGATCGACGGCGCGAGCAGGCTCGACGCCTGGATGGATATCCAGACTAGGAGTCGTGGTATGGCTGAGAGCATGACCAGCTACGAGCGGATGAAAGCGATCTATGATCACCGCGAACCGGATCGCCTTCCGTTGACCGATTCGCCCTGGGGAGCCACCATCGCCCGTTGGCACCGCGAAGGTCTGCCTGCTGGCGTCGGCGCAGGCGACTTCTTCGGGTTCGAGCGATGGCCCGGCATCGGCACCGACAACAGTCCGCGATACCCATCGAAGGTCGTCGAAGAGACGGACACCTACGTCACGAGCACGACGTCGTGGGGCGCGACGATGCGCAACTGGAAGCACTCGGCATCAACGCCGGACTTCCTCGATTTCCGCATCCAGGACCGCGACACGTGGGAGGAAGCCAAGTCGCGGATGACGCCCACCGACGACCGCGTCAACTGGGCGGACCTGGCGCGCAATCACCCGCGCTGGCGGCAGCAGAAGCTGTGGGTCCAAGCCGGGGCGTGGTTCGGGTACGACGTGTTCGCGAGCTGGCATGTCGGCACCGAGCGGATGCTGATGGCGATGGTCGACGACCCCGAGTGGTGCCGCGACATGTTCGAGACGGCGCTGGAGCTCAACATCACGCTCTTGGAGCGCGCTTGGGATCGCGGCTACACGTTCGACTGCCTCAGCTTCCCCGACGACCTGGGCTATCGAAACGGGCTCTTCTTCTCTCTCAAGACCTACCGAGAGGTCCTCAAGCCGGTTCACAAGCGAGCGTTCGATTGGGCGCACGATCGCGGCGCCAAGGTGATGCTGCACTCCTGCGGTAACATCATGGAGCTCCTGCCAGACCTCATCGAGATCGGGCTGGACGGGCTGAACCCGCTTGAGACGAAAGCGGGCATGGACCTCGTCGAGATCAAGGAGCTCTATGGCGACAAGCTCGTGCTCCAGGGCGGGATCGACGTTCGCAAGATGTCCAAGGCGGACGAGGTCGAAGAGGAGATCCGCACAAAGGTCACAACCGCCAAACAGGGTGGCGGGTACATCTACCACTCCGACCACTCGGTGCCCAGCGACGTCAACTTCTCGGACTACTGCCGCGTCATCGAGCTTGTGCGCTGGTATGGGCGCTACTAGGCGCGCGTCTCCTTGAGAGCTTCCAGGACGACGGGCATCGAATCCTTCCAGTTGCGCGGGCAGTGCTCGGAGACTTCGAATGCGAGCTTCGTGCCATCAGGTGCTGCCTGCCGCACGAGGTCGAGAACCTTGTCGCGCAGCCTTGCGCGCGGAAGCTGGTAATCGCCGACGCGGATGTTGACCCAGAGGAGCTTGTCGGGCCACGCAGACCGGCACTCGTCCAGAGGCAAGTCGCCCTCGTTGGGCTCCGTGAGCGACTCGATCATGTCGATGGGAGCGCGCGCAATCTCGCGTGCGCACGCTGCCGTCCGTCCGTCGTAATGGGAACCGACGATCTTCCCTGCATCGTGGAGAACCGGGAAGCACTCTTCGTAGACCGGCAGTAGGTACTCGGCGTACCGGACGGGCCCCAGGGTCTCTGCTGTGAAGTTCTCCAGGTTCGACACGAACCGCCCCGGAACCGTCGCCGCAATCTCGACGACGTGCCGGAAGTTCGCGAGGAGCGCGTCGTAGAGATCACGGACGGCGTCCTCGAAGTCCGCGAGGTGGAATGCGAAGTTCTCCAGTCCGGCGTAGTCGACGAGGATCGTCTGGAGCGGCGTTCGACCAATCGCTAACAGCCCGATACCATGGGGTGGGAGCTTCGACAGGGCGTCGACGTAGGCTTCGACCCGTGACTCGATGGACGTGTTCCTGACGATATGCGTCATGATCCGGTAGTCGTCGGGCGTCTCCAGCAGGTACTTGCGGTGCCAGCCGTTCGCCCAGGTCTGGGTCAGTTCGCCGACGGATGTCCGCAGCGTCTGCCGCCGTATGGACTCGCCGCCTTCGACGTACTCGTCCCACAGCACTTCCCTATCCGCCGGAACGCCAGCGGATGCGCCGATGTGGAACGTCACTCCCAAGCCTGCCTCGTACATCGCGTCCCACGCCGGATCGTTGGGCGCGTAGCCCCACTCCCCGCGATAGATCGTGTACGGGATCTCGTCGGGTCGCTCTCCCGCCCAGTAGGCATCGATGCGCTCGCGAATATCCATGGGTGGCTCCGCTATCGGTGCGCCAACTCCTGCGACAGGTCGAGGTACCGCTTGATGCCTTCCGGCGTCACGTTCCAGGGGATGTGGTTCCCGACGCACATGATGTAGCCGCCGGTCATGCGGGAGGTCTCGACCATGCTTTCGACCATGGCGCGGATCTCGTCCGGGTCGTTACGGGTCAATACGCGGTTGTCGCCTTCCCCAGCGGCGAAGCAGTTCTCGTGCTTCCGAGCCATCGCCTTGTAGTCGGTGAAGGGCTCCGAGATGACGCCTCGCGCCCCGCAAGCCATCACGTCGTCCACGTACGCGTCCACGCACCCGTCCGACATGAACAGGACGTGTTTGCCGGCATCGCGGAGCATGCCCCAGAACTCCTCGTAGCGAGGGAAGATGTACTTGCACATCCATGCGGGCGAGCAGACGGGTCCTCGCGCCGTCACGATGTCGTCGTGGCACACCACGAAGTTGATCGGTAGACGCGCAAAGGTGCGGAACACCTTGCGGTTGATCTCGGCGAACTCGTCCATGATCCGCTCGAACCCGGGCAGCAGACAGGTCTGGAGGAACAGGTCCCAGCCGAACGTCAGCAGGGGCCACATGAACATCGTGTTGTAGAACCCGACGGACGCCGTGCTGCCCTCGGGAGCCTTGTCCCCCCACTCCTTCGGGTACCCGCGCCGGTAGGACTCGTAGAGTTTCTCCTCGTCCGTGTAGTCGCGCTTCTCGACGACCTCCATCTCCCGCATGTCCTGGTGCTCCAGCGGCGAGTAGGAGAGCACGTCATCGACCGTGCGGAAGTTGGTTCCCCAGTCCCAATGGCTCGTCTCGCCGGTTCCCCAGCGCACACGCCGCCTGCCCTGGGCGTCTGTCGAGGACGAGTGCCCGTCCGTTCCTAGCGTGGGCTTCGGGACCGGCGTGTCGTCTGCCGGAACGCCCAGCCCAAGCTCCGGATACAGTTCGCGGAGCCGGAGCCGGCAGCTTCGCGGCGACTCGTAGTAGTCGATGCCGGTCAGGTACGTCTCGGCGTCCGGGCAGGACCAATGCTCCCAGTGGGGAATCTTCTTGGGGGCGAGACCCATGTAAGCCATGTACCGATCGTCGTAGGGCATGCTCAGGCTCCGTGGAAGCGCAGGTGCACGCGACGAGGTCGCCTCAGTCGATTAGTGCCCCGATTCGCCGATTCCCTCAAGAGACCTGCGCGCGATTCCACATGCGCTTGGCGCCGAATCGTGATGAACTGGGGGAACCAGCGCTCGCCCTACCGCGATTGCCGCGAGGAGGAACGACATGCCAGCGCAACGCAGTCCGGATTGGCGCGCCGTGCACATCATGGCGCCCGGCAGCGAGGGCATGCCCCTGCTGCGCCGAGCCGTCGACGAGGTACTCGCTCCCCTCGGTGTCAACGTCCTCGTCCTCGAGATCAACTATGGGTTCGATTATAGGTCCCATCCAGAGCTTCGCGCGTCGCGATCGGTGTCCCGGAACGAGTGCCGGGAGTTCGCCGATCTGTGCCGTGAATGCGGCATTCGGCCCGTGCCCATGTTCAACTGCCTGGGCCATCAGTCGTGGGCGAAGACGACCTTCAGCCTGCTGACACAGTACCCTCAGTTCGACGAGACGCCCGACTTGCCGAAGAACAACCCGGACATCTACTGCAGAAGCTGGTGCCCGCTCCACCCAGACGTGAACGGGATCGTGTTCGATCTGTTCGGAGAGCTCATCGACGCGTTCGAGGCGGACGGGTTCCACGTCGGCATGGACGAGGTGTTCCTGATCGCCAGCGACCAGTGCCCGCGCTGCCGAGGGAAGGACCCCGCCGAGCTCTTCGCCAAAGCCGTCAACGACTACCACGCCGAGCTCGTCGGACGACGCGGCGTCGAGATGATGCTATGGGGAGACCGTCTGCTCGACGCCGAGTCGATGGGATACGGCAAGTGGGAATCGAGCGCAGACGGAACAGCGCCCGCCATCTTCGCCATACCGAAGGACATCGTCGTCTGCGACTGGCACTACGAGCCGCGCGACGACTACCCGTCGGTTCGGTACTTCCAGGAACGGGGATTCCGTGTGCTGCCCGGGAGCTGGCGGAACGCGCAAGCCGCCCAAGCGCTGATGGAGTGCGCCCGCGCCGACGCGACCGTGCGGGTGCTGGGCCACCTCTGCACGACGTGGGTGAACGCCGTCGATCTCTGTCGCGCGCTGCTGGGAGAGCCGCCGGAACCCGCGCCGAACGCCGTCGAAGCCGCCGGTACGCTTCGGATGTGTATGGACGCGCTGTCGTCGGACGACTGACTGCCCAGAGAGGCTACAGCGTCACACCGATGTTCCAGGGGTTGAACTCCGCCTCGCCGACGCCTGCCGCTTCGCTCTTGGAGGGCTTGCCGGAAGCGACCGCGATCACCTCGTCGAGGATCTGTAGCCCGACGTCACGCACGGACGTGCCTGAGAGGATGACGCCCGCATCGATGTCCATGTCGTCGATCATGTGCTCGTAGAGCGGCGTGTTCGTCGCGATCTTGATCGACGGCACTGGCTTGAACCCGAAGACGCTCCCGCGCCCCGTCGTGAAGAGGACCACATTCGCGCCTCCGGCGACCATGCCGGTCACGGAGACCGGATCGTAGCCCGGCGTGTCCATGATGACGAACCCCGACTCGCGCATGGGTTCCGCGTAGCGGTAGACGGCTCGCAGCGGAGTCGTGCCGCCCTTGGCGATGGCTCCCAGCGACTTCTCGTAGATGGTCGTCAATCCACCGGCTTGGTTCCCGGGCGTCGGGTTGTTATTGATCTCGACGCCGAACATCGCCGTGTAGTTCTCCCACCACTGGATCCGTGCGACGAGAGCCTTTCCGACCTCTTCGCTGACGGCGCGCGCCGTCAGGATGTGCTCCGCGCCGTACATCTCCGGGGTCTCCGAGATGCAGTGCGTCCCGCCGTAGCGCACCAGCTCGTCGCCGCAGGCGCCGACGGCCGGATTCGCGGTGATACCCGAATGGGCGTCGGACCCGCCGCACTCCGCTCCGATGACGATCTTCGAGATGGGCTGAACCGTCCGGCGGCAAGCGTTCGCCGCCGGCAGCATCGCCTCGACGGCGCGGACACCAGCGTCGATGGTCTTGCGGATGCCCCCTTCGCCCTGGATCGAGATGGTCACGGGCGGCTTACGAGTCGTGGCGATCTGCAGGAGCCCTTCGTTCGCCACCAGGTCTTCGAGCTGGTTGATCTCGCACCCGAGCCCGATGAGGACGTAGCCGAACACGTTGGGGTGGCGGGCGAAGCCCGCGAGTGTCCGCTGAAGCTGCGCGTAGTCCTCGGACCCGATTGCCATGCCGCAGCCGCCCTTGTGCGTGATGGGCAAGATGCCGTCCACGTTGGGGAAGTCCGTCAGGCGATCCCCTCGAAATGCGTCCGCGACGTAGGTCGACACGCTCGCCGAGCAGTTGACGGTTGAGATGACCGCGATGTAGTTGCGGGTCCCGACGCGTCCGTCGGGCCGCTCATAGCCCATGAATGTGCGCATTCGGTCGGCTGCGTAGGGCTCAACAGGCTTCGCTTCCGCGCCGAAGTTGTAGTCGCGCTCGAAGTCGCGGACGCCGACGTTGTGGACGTGCACGTGGCTTCCCGCCTCGATGTCCGACTTGGCGAAGCCGATCGTCTGGCCGTACTTGCAGATGGGCGAACCGGCGACGATGTTCCTCAAGGCGACCTTGTGACCCGATGGGATGCTGCCGCGCACGTCGATCTCGGAGCCTTCCGGCGTCGCGAGGCTGATCGCGGACAGGTCTTCGCGAGCGACGGCGACGTCATCGCCGAGCCGAAGCAACAGGGCTTTGTCGAGCAGCGGAAAGGTCGGCATGTCGCGGACTCCTGGCAGGGACACGTCACCGGTGCGGGCTGGGCGGATTCTACGGGTCAGCACGACGGGCGTCAATGACCGGTTCCGTTGACGCTCGGCGGCTCCCTGCGTACCATCGGCTTGATGACCCAACAGCGCGCGAGGAAGGGCTACCCATGGCGATCCCCGACACCATCTGGCGGCAATACGACATCCGAGGCATCTACCCCACCGAGGTGAACGTCGACGCCGCCCGGCAGGTCGGACGGGCGTTCGGGACGACCATTCGTCGGCTGCGCGGCAAACGGGTCTGCGTTGCCGGGGATGCGCGCGTGAGCTCGCCAGAGCTGCGACCTGCCACCATCGAAGGCATTCTCTCGACCGGCTGCGATGTGGACGACCTGGGCATGGCGCCGACGCCCGTCATGTACTTCGCCGTCGCCCATTTCGGGTACGACGGCGGGCTCATCGTGTCGGCGAGCCACAACCCGCCCCAGTACAACGGGTTCAAGTCGCGTACGAACGAACGCGCGCTCTTCGGCGACGACATTCAAGAGATGCGCAAGATGGTCGTCGGCAACGACTTCACTTCGGGCAAGGGCGCGATGCAGACGCGGGACGTAGCGCCAGACTATATCGACTACATGAAGGCGGCTTTCTCGCTGCACCGTTCCTTGAAGGTCGCCATCGACTCCGGCAACGGCGCAACGGGTCCCATCGCCGTTCAGATGTTCGAAGCGCTGGGCTGCGAGGTCGTGCCGCTTTTCACGGAACCTGACGGGCGGTTCCCGAACCACATTCCCGACCCCACAGTTCCTGCCAACATGGTCGCCCTGCGCGAGGCGGTGCGTCAGACGAACGCGGACATCGGCTTGGGCATCGACGGCGACGGGGACCGCGTTGCGGCAATGACGCCGGACGGCAGGCTCCTGTGGGGAGACAAGATGCTCTCCATCTTCGTCGACTCGATCATCGGGTCCAACCCGGGGCCCGTCGTGTTCGACGTCAAGTGCTCGATGACGTTGGTCGAACGGATCCGAGCTGTCGGCGGGACGCCGGTCATGTGGAAGACCGGCTACCCCCTGCTGCAAGCGAAGATGAGGGAGACGAAGTCCGTCCTCGCAGGGGAAATGAGCGGGCACATGTACCTCGCCGACCGCTACTACGGCTACGACGACGGCATGTACGCCGGCGCGCGCATGGTCGAGGTCATCGCCAACGGCGGCGTCTCGCTGAATGACATCGCCGACAGCCTGCCGGACTACCCTGGAACGCCGGAGCTGCGGCTCCACTGCGACGAAGCGGCGAAGTCCAGCATCGTGCCCGCAGTCGTGAAGCGGATCCCCTCCCACTACGATATCGTGGACGTAGACGGTGTGCGGTTCTCCACGGATTCGGGCTGGGGGCTCATCCGCGTGTCGAACACGGAGCCGGCTGTCGTCGCGAGATTCGAGGCGAAGACCAAAGCGGAGCTCGCCACGATCATGGAGGATGCCCTACGCATCCTGGACGGTCTGCCCATCGACATCGAGCCCGTCCGGGAGATCGCGGCGAGACTGTGATTGTAGCCGTCGCGTTCCGGGCAGATCTCAGGACCGCGTTGCTGGGGAGGTCATAGAGCGGAACTTCCGCGCAAGCTGACGGAAGGAGCTGGCCCATGCGACGAGCCTCTGGTCGGACAGCGTGGGCGCTGGTGATCGCTGCGATTGTACCCGTTCTGCCGGCATGGTCGGCAGGATCGCACATCGTCTTCCTGCTGAGGCAGGATGCGCGTGCTGGTGCACAGGCGCGCTTGGCTATGGTCGACCCGGATGGGCGTGAAAAGGCTCTACGTCCAGACCAGCCGGTTCCACTGGTCCCTGCGCCCTACGGCTCGCGCGACGGTACGAGGGTTCTTATCTCGACTGGGACCGACATCGGCTTTGTCCTGCTCTCAGGCGAGGGGTTTCAGCCGATTGCGCGGTTGTCCGCGCAGTTCCCGCGCTGGTCGCCCGACGAGCGGCGTATTGCCTATGTGGCGTATGACATGCGGGACGGTATCGGGACTGCTAACATCTGGCTGCTCGATCTGCAGGAAAACACGTCCAGGCCCCTCACAGACGACGGATGGATGAACGACCACCCGTCCTGGTCGCCGGACGGTCGTCAAGTCGCGTTCACATCCCAGCGCGATCAGTCGTTCTGGCGAAAGCGAGGCGGCAACGCTCTTCCGACCAACGACATCTTCGTATTGGACATCGAGAGCGCCAGGCTGCGGAACCTGACTCAGAGCCGCGCGCAAGAACTCTACCCTCAGTGGTCTCCCGACGGTTCGGCGGTCCTCTATCTCCGAGTCGTCGACGATTCGTTCCACGACCTGGAGGCTCTCGACATCGAAAGTGGCAGGACCTGGTCCGTCACGTCCAAGACGCTGAATGTCTTCTACGCGTCGTGGTCCCCAACCGGGAGGCAGATCGTGTTGGCGGCGGCTCCCGTGCGGGAGTTCCTCCGAGGTGAAGCAGGTGGCAACCTCTACATCGCCGCTCGCGATGGAAGAGACGTCCGCCGGATCACAGACTACGCGCCAGGGTCGTGGCCTTACTACCCCAACTGGTTTGGCTCCTCGGACCAGGCAGTGAGTCCGTTAGCGGGCTCTCCATCCGTATGGGGTAGGCTCAAGAAAGAGCCTCCAGCAGAACGAGACTCGTTTCGCTCCGTATCGTCACGGAGGCTGCGACCATCACCGTGAAGGTCGGAGGCAGCGGACGCGCTCGTGCTATCATTCAAGAGTGGTGGGTGACGATCTCCTTCTGCGCGCCGAACCCAACGTGAGGAGACACCTGTGAGCGCGATCTCGCGAGTTCTCGTCCTGCGCACAGGCGGCGTGAACTGTGACGTCGAGACCGAGCACGCCTTCCGGCTGGCTGGGGCCCAAGTCGAACGGCTCCACATCAACCGTCTCCTCGAGAAGGAACGCGCCCTCGACGAGTTCCAGGTTCTCGTTGTGCCCGGCGGATTCTCGTACGGAGATGACATCGCTGCGGGCAAGCTCTTCGCCAACGAGCTCGTCTACCGGCTCCGCGAGCCGCTGGAGCGGTTCGTCGCCGACGGGAAGCTGGTGTTGGGCGTCTGCAACGGGTTCCAGGTCTTGATCCGCGCGGGGTTGCTTCCGGGCTTCGTCGCGGTCGGGACGCAGGAAGCCACGCTGACGCACAACGATTCGGGTCGATTCGAATGCCGCTGGGTGCACTTGCAGCCTGAACCGACTCCCTGCGTCTTCACGCGCGGGATGGAGCGGGCGATCCAGTTGCCGGTCGCCCATGCGGAAGGGAAGCTCCTCGCGAGCGACGCGGTCCTCGACCGGATCGAGTCACAGTCTCAGATCGTCTTCCGTTACTGCGATCCCTCTGGCGGCGCGGCAGGCTATCCGGCGAACCCGAACGGATCGGCGAAGGGAATCGCCGGGGTCTGCAATCCATCGGGAACCGTCTTGGGTCTGATGCCACACCCGGAGCGGTTCGTACAGCGCACGCAGCATCCGCGCTGGACACGCGAAGCGCTGCCGGCAGAAGGTCACGGCATGGCGCTGTTCCGAAATGCGGTGGACTATGCCCGCGAGCACCTCAACTGAGTTGACCCAGGTTCTGCGCAAACCGATCTGAAAGCGACGCCTTGCGAATCGCCTACTTCGACTGCTTTTCGGGCATCAGCGGCGACATGATCCTCGGCGCGCTCATTCACGCCGGATTGGATGTCGAGGCTCTCACCCGCGAGCTCGCGAAGCTGAACCTTGACGAATGGCATCTCCATGTCAGCACGACGCATCGGCACGCCATCGCCGCGACGCGCGTCGAGGTTCACGCCCACGACCACGCCGGACACGCCCAGCATGGAACCGACGCGGATACTCGCGAGCACACGCACGAACACAGCCACAGTCACGGCCACGATCACCACGGTGGCGGCGGGCACCGCCACCACGGACACCACCACACCCACGACACAGACGGCGCGCACACGCACGATCACCCGCATCGCGGGCTCGACGACATCCTGGCGCTGATCGACCGTAGCAACTTGCCAGATGGCGTCAAGCGCACCGCCTCGCGCATCTTCGACCGATTGGCAGAGGCAGAGGCGAACGCACATCGTGTCTCGAAGCACGAAGTCCATTTCCACGAAGTCGGCGCAATCGATGCTCTCATCGACATCGTCGGCGCGGCGACCGGGCTCGATCTGATGGGCATTGAAGCCGTCTATTGCTCACCGCTGCCCGTCGGGAGGGGATTCGTCCGGTGCGATCACGGCATGATGCCGATACCGGTTCCAGGAACGATGGAACTGCTCAAGGATGTGCCCGTATACCCAACGTCGATAGACCGGGAGCTCATCACGCCGACCGGCGCAGCCATCGTGACGACGCTCGCCTCCGGCTTCGGGCGAACACCTGAGATGACGGTTCGCGCGGTCGGCTACGGGGCGGGGAAGCGCGACCTCATCGAACAGCCCAACATGCTGCGCGTCGTCATCGGAGACAGGCCCGATGCCGCGACCGCCTTCCAGACCGACACCGTCCATCTCATCGAGACGAACATCGACGACCAGTCGCCGGAGGCTTTTGGATATCTGGTTGATCAGCTCTTGGCGGCTGGCGCGCTCGATGCCTATTTCACACCGATCACCATGAAAAAGGGCAGACCCGCGTACCAACTCTCAGTTCTCGCGGAGCCTGATGCCGTCGAAGGGCTGTCGGCTCTCGTACTGCGCGAAACATCGACCTTCGGCGTTCGCGTGTCGCCGCTCTCGCGTCGCAAGGTCGCGCGCGAGGTCGTTCGCGTCACGACTCGGTTCGGCGAAGTCCGCGTGAAAGTCGGGACTGCACCCGATATCCTGAAGATCGCTCCTGAGTATGACGACTGCCGCCGGGCGGCAGAGCTTTCGGGCGCGCCCATCCGCGAGGTCTACGACGCGGCGATCGAAGCGTACCGGTCGGTGTACGGGCAGTCGTGACCGGCGGCGGAGCGCCAACGGCGCACGGCCATTTCACGAGCGACAGATCCCTAGAGTGTGTTATGCACTTTGTGGAACCCGCGCGACAAACCGTTTGAGCATCAGGATGGCGAACGCGAGGAAATGAAGACCTACCAACGTTTGCTCCAATCGCTCATAGTCGCGCGCCAGCCGTCGGAATCTCCCCATCCACGCGAACGTCCGCTCGACGACCCAACGACGCGGAAG
>VGLH01000062.1 GCA_016866785.1 Candidatus Poribacteria bacterium | reverse complement strand
TATCTCGCTGTTCTTCATCCACAGCGTGCGCGTGCCATCGGGGTCGTAGGCGTCGAGTCGGCGCTTCACGTCACGGAGCACTCCGAACCCAACCTGATCGTTCACGTAGAAGCAGGGCCAATGCCCGACCAGCACGCAGGGAGCTCCTGCTTCGAGGACTTCCGGCAGCCTGCCGCCCTGAAGGTCCTCGGTGATGAAGCGATCCGCGCTCGCTTCGTCGAACCCCGTCGCGCCGAACCAGTCCCCGGCGCAGCCGACAATGCTGGCGACCGCCGTCCCCGCTGACTTGTCGGCATACCAGATGGGAACCGTCGGCATCTCCTTGTCGACCATGTGCAGGAAGTAGAATGGGCGATCGATCCCGTTGACCCAGCGCGCGCCGTCCAGCACAGCCTTGGCGTGGACGTCTTCCTTGCGCTTGGCGAACGCGCCGGGACTCGTCACACCCTCGCAGACGATGCCGGCGTTCCTGAGAAGCTGCATCGCCGTCTCGACGTAACGAGGCAGCAGGTCTGCCGGGGGATCGACCCACTCTCCCTGCTCCCACTCCTCGGTGAGCTGCCAAGTATCCAGATCGACGACATGCGTGTGGGTGATCATCTCCGGCGTGAGGTCGAAGTGTGGCTGGATGACGTCACGGGCAACCCGTATCCACTCGGAAAGCTCCCGCTCCGGGAACCCGACGAACGTCTGGTCGATCCGCCCGACGCCTGCCGGGAACGGGATCATGCTGAACTTGCCCCGAATTCCCTGTTCGCCGCACCAATCGCCCCATTCCTCCGCGAAGGACGCGGGGATCGTGTCAGGCATCCGATCCAGCTTGTCGTAGTGGCGCTCCCAGCCGTTCCGTGGCGCGGTGACGCCGTGTCGGACGCGCCATGCCTCGCGCTGTTCGATCCAATACTTCGCCTTGTTGATGACCGGGCACGAGTCGTCGATGATGATGGACAGCGGCGTTCGCAGCAGCGGGTTCTCGACGCGTACCTGCATGGGAAGGCTCCTTACCAGTCCAGCACGGCTCCGTCCTTGGCGCGGATCTCCAGCGACGGCATCTCCTCCTGCTGGAACGGATGCTTCGCGGCTGCGACCTCGTCCACCTCCACGCCCAGCCCTGGTGCATCGGTGGGGAGCCAGTAGCCGTTTTCCGTCTTCAAGTCGTGGCGGACGACCTCCCAACGCCACGGCACGTCGGAGAGCATGTCCTCCTGAATCAGGAAGTTGGGCGTCGAGAGCGCGAAATGGAGCGCTGCCGCGTTGGCGACGGGTCCCAGCGGATTGTGCGGAGCGACCCCGACGTAGTACGCCTCCGCCATCGCGGCGATCTTCTTGGCTTCCCACAGCCCCCCGCAATGGCACAGGTCCGGCTGGATCACATGAGCCGCCTGCTTCTCGAAGACCTCACGGAAGCCGAATCGCGTGACGAGCCGCTCGCCCGTCGCGATGGGAACCGGGCTCGCGCGACGGACCTCCGCCAGGGCATCGACGTTCTCTGGTGGAACCGGTTCCTCGACGAAGAAAGGGCGGTACGGAGCCAGGATGTGGCAGAACTCGATGGCGTTCGCCGGGAAGTGCCTCCCGTGGCAGTCGACCATGATATCGACGCGGTCGCCCAGGGCGTCGCGGAGCGCAGCCATCGAGCGTTCCGCATAGGCGAAGTCCGCGATCGAGCTGAGCGATTCCGTTGGCGGAGTGAGGAGCACTTTCACCGCCGAGTAGCCGCGTGACACGACTTCGAGGGCGAGTTCGACGAATCGCTGGGTCTCGCCCCGGAACTGCGTGTCGTAGACGTCCGCCATCTTGCCGCCGCCCAGGTGGGTGTACATCCGCACGCGATCGCGGACGGCTCCCCCAAGGAGCTCGTACACGGGCACGCCGAGAATCTTGCCCCGGACGTCCCAGAGCGCCTGCTCGATGCCGGAGATCGCTGACATGCCGATGACACCCATCCGCCAGAACGACTGCCGGTACATGCGCTGATAGAGGAACTCGATCCGCGCCGGGTCCATGCCGACGAGCATCGGCGCGAAGTCCTCGACGGCTCCGACGACGGCGCGCGTCTTCCATTCCAGCGACGCCTCGCCCCAGCCGTGCAGACCTTCGACGTCGGTCTCCACCTTGACGAAGACCCAGTTGCGCATCTGCGCGTTGACGACGACGGTGCGGACGGCGGTGATCTTCATCGTTTAGAAGCGGACGAGCCGCAGGCTGTCGAGCTGGCGGCCCGGTGTCTCCGCGCCCTCGCGGACGTAGTGGCACACGAACGCCCTTCTCCACGAGCTCGTCGTGTTCGTCGGCGTGTAGTGAAGCGTCAGCGAGTGGTGCAGGACGATGCCACCCGCCCTGAGGGGCACGGCGATCGTCTGCTCGCGCGCGAACTTGTCGGGCACGAGGTGAGGTGTCCCCGGAATGGACGTGTGCGATTCGGCGCCGAGTTTGTGCGACTCCGCGAGGTAATGCATACAGCCGTTCTCGACCGTCGCATCGTCGAGAGCGCACCACGCCGTGATGACGGCATCCGCCGGATCGACGCGGAAGTAGGCGTTGTCTTGGTGGGGCTGTTTCTCGGAGCCGATGCGAGGCGGCTTCAGGAGCGCTTGATCGGCGTAGAGGCGGATCGGGGCTCCGATGAGCGACTCGACGAGGTCGAGCACTGCCGGGTCGGTGGCATGCCGCTCAAAAAGGGGCTCGTGGGGAACGAGGTCCGAGAACTTGCGGATCGTCAGGGCGCTGCGCTCGCCGGTCGCGGCTCCAGCGACGTCCGCCTCCTGCTGCGCGCCGACTCGCTTCGCGCCGTCGCTCTGCCACTCGTCGCAGAGCTCCTCGATCCTCTGGCGCATCTCAGCGACTCGGTCCGCCGGGATGACGCCCTCGACGGCGACGAACCCGCGTTCCTCGTACTCGGCGATCTGCTTAGGCGTCAGCTTCATCGTACCTCCTCCTGCCCGCATCACCGCGAGCTACTCCTCACCTGCTAGAACCGGATGGAGCCGATGGACCCACGGTTTGCCCGCTTCCATCTCGTCGCCTGCCCCCGCGGCGTCGCCTCTGCCCGTGTAGAGTGTGCCGTCCGGGATGTAGATGATGGCGAACGCGCGGCGATGATCGTCCGAGCGATTTGGCGTGGCGTAGTGGAACGTGCACCCATGGTGGAAGGTTACGCCACCCGCGTTCATCTCGGCCGTGACCGGCGCCGCGACATGCTGCCCTCTCGCCTCCATCTTCTCGACGATGCTCTCGCCGTCGACGCCGAGCCGGATCGGCTCCAGCCTGCCGAAGCGGTGGGAACCGGGGATGAACTGCAGGCATCCATTGAGGAGCGACACGTCATCCAGGGCGATCCACGCCGAGAGCGCTCCGACAGGGTCCATGGGCCAGTAGGGCGCATCTTGGTGCCAGTTCGTCTCGCGGCTCCGTTCGCCTGGCGGCTTGATGAGGGCGTGATCGTGGTAGAGCCGCACGTGGCGCGTCTCCGACAGCCTCCGAGCGCTCTCCGCGAGCCTTGGATGGAACGTGTACGGCTTGACCGCGTGGTAGTCCGTCCAGAGGTTAACGAGCTGATTGAAGACGCGCATGTAATCGTCTGCGACGGGGCCCGTCTGACCGAGGATGCGGTCGCGCTGGTCCGCAACGGCTCGGTCGAGAGCGTCGCGTAAGCCGGCGACCTCCTCGCGCGTGAAGAAACCGTCGCACTGAATGAACCCGTTCTCGCGGTAGAACGCGACATGTTCGGGCGTGATCGGGCAGTCTCCCAACGTGTTCCTCCTGATGTACCCCACGACCTTTCGCTTCAGATGTCCCTCCCATGAGGACAGGTCGGCGCCTGCCTGCTCCTCGTCGGCGACAACCAGGTTCCGTCGAGCCTTCGCTACGGAACCTTGACGGCTCCCATGACCTCTGTCAGCAGGTCGTCCGCCGTGAGCTCTTCCGCCTCAGCTTCGTAGGACAGGATAAGCCGATGTCGGAGCACGTCCGGCGCGACGGCGATCACGTCGTCGGGAACCACATAGGCACGATGGTTCAGATAGGCATACGCCTTCGCTGCCAGTGCCAGGAAGATCGAGGCTCTCGGCGACGCGCCATAGTCGAGCAGGGGCTTCAGGCGTGGCAGACCGACTGCCACCGGTTCTCGTGTCGCGCGCACCAGATCGACGATGTACTCCTGAACGCGGCGATCCACGTAGACGGCTCGCGCCGTATCGCGCGATTGAAGGATCTGCGTCGTCGTGGCGATGGGACGCACGGTCGGAACCACAGAGCCGGTTCCACGCTCGAGAATCTCGATCTCCGCCTCGCGATCCGGGTAGTCGATGCGCAGCTTGAACAGGAACCGGTCGATTTGGGCTTCGGGCAGCGGATAGGTTCCCTCGAGCTCGATGGGGTTCTGAGTCGCCAGCACGAGGAATGGAGCCGCGAGCGGATACGTGCGGTCGCCGATGGTGACTTGCCGCTCTTGCATCGCTTCGAGCAGGGCGGACTGAACCTTCGCAGGCGCTCGGTTCACTTCGTCTGCGAGTACCACGTTCGCGAAGACGGGCCCCTGCTTCGCGGCGAAAGACCCATCTCGCTGATGGTAGATGACCGTTCCGATGATGTCCGCCGGCAGCAGGTCGGGCGTGAACTGGATCCGCTGGAACTTCGCCTGGATCGTCGCTGCGAGGCACTTGACGGCAGTGGTCTTGGCGAGCCCCGGAACGCCTTCGAGGAGCAGGTGCCCGTCGGCGATCAGCCCGACCAGCAAGCGCTCGATGAGCTGCCGCTGCCCGACGATGACGCCCTCGATCTCCGAGAGCATCGTGTCGAGGTAGCGGCTCTCCTGCTCGATCCGGGCGTTGAGCGCTCGTACGTCCTGGGCGTTCATCGCGAAGCGGGCTCCCTCGGCTCCTGAGTCAGACGGCAAGCATCTCTGCGATAGTGACGGGTTCGCGTCGGACTGCGGACAGCTTGACAGCGCGGCATATGGCGACCGCCTTCATGCCGGCAACGCCGTCGGCGATGGGGGTCGTCTTCGAGCGTATGGACTCGATGAAGTGGTCGATCTCGAGCGCGAAAGGATCGGCGTCGAGCACCTCGTCCGTGGCGTTGCTTGGCGCCGACCGCATCCCCCACCGGAGGCGATTCGGGTTGTCGAACGAGCCACTGATTTCGGCGATCCCGGCGTCGGTCGCCGCGTAGAAATCCTCGAAGCTGAACGCAGGCATCGAGACCATCCCTGACCCGACCGTGGCGATGCCTCCGTCGGCGAATCGCAGCGTCCAGGCGGCGCAGTTGATCTGCGGCGCGCGCGATTCGGCGAAGAACGAGTCGCCCTCGGCGAAGACGCGCTCGACATCGCCCATCAGGAAACCGAGCGTGTCTGCCGCATGGACGGCGTTCTCGAGGATGGGTCCGCCGCCGTCGTCCTCCTGCCAGAACCAGTCCTTGTCCGAGAGCCACGGGTGCGGGTAGCGATGGAGCATGAACCGGATGCGACCGAGCTCGCCCTCGGTGAGGGACTTCAGCCGGACAATGGTCGGGACGAACCGCTTCTTGTGACCTACCAGCAATGTCACGCCGTTCTCCGCGCACGCGTCGATGATCGCCCGGCAGTCCGCGACACTGCTCGCCATCGGCTTCTCAACGAGCACGTGGACGCCTCTCCGGGCTGCGGCAGACGCGATGGGCAGATGGCTCTTGGGTGGTGTGCAGACGCTGATGGCATCGGGTCTGGCGCTGTCGAGCAGATTGTGAACCGAGAGGTAGGAGGCGACGCCCATTCGGTCAGCCGTATCCTGGGCGATCTCCGGCTGGATGTCGCAGACCGCGACCAGGTTCGCCTTGTCGCTACGGCTCCATCGATCCACGTGGACACGCCCAACGCCCGCCAATCCGACAACTGCGACTCGCATCGTGCTCCCTCGCACTGAAGGACCTGCCATCAGACGCTCGCTAGGCGATTCTAGCACGAATCCGGGAACCGACGGGAAGGGGGGAAGGAGCAAAAATCGGGCTGCTCGTCAAACCGAGCAGCCCGATGCTTCAGAAAGGAGAGTTAAGATGCTGAGCAATGCGAGGCACGATGTGTGCCAATGCCATGTGAGTACGAAAGGGCTGCTTCGGACAGAAAAAGAGGCTGCCGTCTCGCCTTGGCAGCCTCTTGGATAAGGAGGTTAGACTGGATTCTCTCGCGAACTGATAGGGAGGTAGTTCCGAGAAACCGTCGGTGTTCTCCTGGCAACATGCGTGCCATATTCCGCGGCACCTGGAATACCGAAGGTGGTCGTCGGGACGCCAGGCATGGAGCCGGTCGGAGAGGATTCCCGACGATGGCCGATTGGACGCTTGTGAACCATTGCGCAATATCCGGCAATGTTGGTGACGAAATCTGGGCAAGCTGCCGGCGATGATCTATTCGTTCGACGCTCTGGCTGCGGCGGCGAGCAGACCGTCGAGCGAAGCCCTCGAGGCTTCGATGGCGTCTCCACTGGCTGGCCGATAATGGGTTTCGAGGGCGATCACGCCGCCGTAGCCATCCTCTGACAGGGCGCGCAGGAAGCCGACGTAATCGACCTTGCCGGCGCCGACGGGCAGCCAGCGCCGCTCGCCGTTGTGGAAGTCACAGTCTTTCACGTGGACGTGGACGACGCGATCCCGCAGCAGTCGGTACCCTTCAGCGGCTGAGAGCTCGTCGCGGGCCGCGTACGCGTTCCCCGGATCCCAGATGACCTGGAGCGCCGGAGATGGAAATGCGTCGAGCAGCCGCTTCATGTCGGCGCTCGAACCGATGTTGCCCGACGACACGTTCTCGAACCCGAGCGTGATGCCCTCGCGTTCCGCGATGCGGATCGGCAGTTCGAGCCTCGTGACGATCCGCTGCCACACGGCATCCGTCACTTGCGGCTCCTTCCAGAAGGCAAAGAGTCGCACCATGTTCGTCCCGAACAGCCGAGCGAGCTCGATGGACCGGCGCATGTGGGCGATGTGTTCCGAATACTCCGAGTCGCTGTCGAGGGCGCACCGGAGCGTCAGCGAGTCGATGCAGGTGACGGGCATTCCGCTGGACCGGACGATGGCGAGCGCCCGGCTCAGGTCGGCGTCACACAGGTGGCAGATGTTCTGACCCCAGACCCGATGCAGTTCGATGTTGGATATGCCCCACGACTTCGCCGTGTCGATGGCGAGCTGCAGGTCGTCGCTGATCTCGTCCGTCAATACGCCGAGGTTGAGCTCCATCACATTGCCTCCAGAGCACTGCGCAAAGCCCGGAACAGCGCGGCCGTTCGGGCTGGGTCTCGTCTGCTGCGAGCGGCCTCAACCCCACTACAGAGGTCGATGCCGTGCGGCTGAACGCGAGTGACGGCTTCGCCGACGTTCTCAGGGCGTATGCCGCCCGACAAGAAGATCGGCAGAGGCGACCGAGCGATCAAGTCGCGTGCCGTATGCCAGTCGCTGACGATGCCGGTTCCGCCGAACCGATGGCGGCCGTCCACGACAGCGGCCGTGTCCAGCAGCAGCGCGTCCGCACCGGCATCGGCGTAGGACTCCATCGACGCGACGACCTCGTCCGCCGAAGAACGCGATCCCTCGAGGCCGGCAGGCGGCAGAAACAGCGATACCCAGACTTCGGCGTGTCGCGCGAGCCGAGCAGCGAGCCGTGACACCTCATCGGGGCTTTCGCTCCCCAAGAGCTGTACTGCGTGCGCGCCGGTCCGTTCGGCGGCATCGGCTGCCGACTCGACGGGCAACCGGTATGTCAGAATGACGCCAGGCACGGTGATGGCGGCGAGGATCGCGCGCGCCTCGTCAACGGTGCGCGACCGTTCGGAGTAGGGCACATCGATGACGACGCCGACGTAGTCGGCTCCTGCGTCCTGTGCGATGAGGGCGTCTTCGACCGAGGTCGTTCCGCAGAGTTTGACTTTCATGTCACGTCCCGAATCGTCGTCGCCTAATCCCGCGTCGACCGCAAGCGAGGGTCGAGGACATCCCGCAACCCATCGCCGAGCAAATTGAACCCGAGAACCACGAGCGAGATCGCCGCCAGGGGTGGAACGACCGTCCACCATGCCTGCCGGATGTACCGGAACTGATCGGCGAGCATCCTGCCCCACTCCGGCGTGCTGGGGTCGTCGCCCAGGCCGAGGAAAGACAGTCCCGCCGTCTCAAGGATCGCGGTTCCCATTCCGAGCGTCGCCTGAACCAACAACGGAGCGACGCAGTTGGGCAGAACCGCCAGAGCCACGATCCGCAGGTCCGACGCCCCGATCGCGCGCGCCGCCAGGACGTACTCCTGCACTTTGACCCGCATCACCTCCGCCCGCATCACACGAGCGAACTGCGGCACCGCCACCACGGCGACGGCGACCATGGCATTGCGCAGACTGGGGCCCAGAACCGATACAATGACCAAGGCGAGCAGGATGCCCGGCACGGCGAGGAGCACGTCCACGACGCGCATGAGGATGGCGTCTGCGCTTCCGCCGAAGTAACCGGAGATCGTACCCATCGTTGCGCCGATTAGGATGGCAGCCCCGATGACGACGATGCCGACTCGTAGCGAGATGCGCGAACCCGCCATCGTTCGGCTCAGGATGTCGCGGCCCACGCCGTCGGTTCCTAGCAGATGCGTTGGGCTCGGCGGCAGGTTCCGCGAATCGAGGTCCACGGAGCGTGGGTCCAGCGGCGTGTAGACGACCGATAGAAGCGCCACCAGGATGAAGGCGCTCAGGATCACGCTGCCGGTCACGACCATCGCGTTCCGTGAAAGGGCGCTCAGCAGGTCTCGGTTCATTCGCCGCCCAATCGAACGCGGGGGTCGATCACGACGTACAGGATGTCGACAACGAACGTGATGCCCATGAAGAGCACGGCGACAAACAGCACTCCACCTTGGATCGCCGGCATGTCCCGCGCCGCAACGGATGTCACGAGCCACCGCCCGAGCCCGGGCCAACTGAAGATCGTCTCCGTCATGACGGCTCCGCCCAAGAGGTACCCGAACTCGAGACCTACGACCGTCAGGACCGGGATCAGCGCGTTCTTCAGCGCGTATTTGAGCAGGACCGTCCGCTCGGGAAGCCCGGCTGCGCGCACCGTGCGGATGTAGTCCTGGTCGAGGACCTCGAGCAGCGACGACCGCGTGATCCGCGAGATGATGGCAAGGGGCACCGTGCCGAGCGCGACCGCCGGCAGAAGCAGGTGGGCGAGGGACGACCGGATCGCGCCCCACGAGCCCGACAATGCGCTGTCGATCAGCAGGAAGCCGGATACGACCGTCACGGAGGCATCGCCTCGTCCGCCGCTCGGCAGGATGCCCAGCCCGGACGACAGCACCAGGATCAGGAGAAGACCCAAGCAGTAGATGGGAATCGAGACGCCGACGAGTGCTGCCGCCATGCCTGCGTAGTCGAGCAGCCTGCCTCGCTGGGTCGCGGCGACGGCTCCCACCAGAATGCCTGCGGTGACGGCAAACGCCATCGCGACGAGAGTTAGCTCGAGCGTCGCGGGGAAACGCGACCAGATCTCCCGAATGACGGACTCGTTCGTCTTGATGGACCGCCCCAGGTCGAGACGGACGGCTCGTGACAGGAACGCGGCGTACTGGACGATGAGCGGACGGTCCAATCCCAGCGTGTGCTCCAGCTCGCGCACGGCTTCTTCGGTCGCCCGTTCCCCCAGCATCGCGCGCGCCGGGTTACCGGGAATCAGTTGAACCATCAGGAACACGAGGACGGACACGCCCCACAGGGACAGCAGAATGGAGCCGATGCGCTTGAGCACGAACCGAGCCAAAGGCGAAACCTCGATGGGCGGTTCCATGAAGTGTGTGCTGCTGTCACGGTCTAGGCGCGCCCATTGTCGCGTTTGCCCGCCTGTGGATGCAAGGATATCGACGTCTCGGTGGTTCCGCCTGGCTTCTCCCCACGCGCCGTCGGGTGGTAGACTATGCCGTGACGATCATCCCGCCTAGCCTTCGGACGTGCCACCGAACCAGTGAGGGACTGCATGCGAATCGCCGTGAACACGGGCGGAGGCGACGCCCCCGGACTCAATGCCGTGCTCCGAGCCGTGGTGAACGCGGCGACCGTCCGCGGATGGGACGTGTATGGAGTCCGCGAGGGCTACAACGGCTTCTTTCGACCCGGCGGCGTTCATCCGTTGACGCGGGACATGGTTCGGGGGATCACTCCTCTTGGGGGCACGATCCTCGGTACGGTGAACCGAGGAAACCCCTTCGAGTTCCCTCGAGACGGCGAACTCGTCGATATCTCCGACGAAGTGGTCCGCAAGTTCTACGAGCACGGGTTCGACGCCTTCATCGCCGTCGGCGGCGACGGGAGCTTCCGCATCGCCAAACGGTTCATGGACAAGGGCATCCCGATGGTCTGCGTCCCGAAGACGATCGACAACGACGTCAACGGGACCCATGTGACCTTCGGGTTCGATACGGCGGTAGCGACGGCGACGGACGCCCTCGACAAGCTGCACTCCACTGCCGAGTCGCACCGTCGCGTCATGTGCGTCGAGGTGATGGGGCGCTACTGCGGCTGGATCGCCCTCCACGCGGGCATCGCGGCGACGGCGGACATCATCCTGATCCCCGAGATCCCGTTCGACATCGAGTCGGTCTGCGCGAAGGTGCGGCGTCGCGAGGCTGCCGGCAGGCAGTTCGCGATCTGCGTCGTCGCCGAAGGAGCCACGCCGGTCGGTGGCGGGCTCACCAGCACGCACGAAACGGAGCTCGGGAGGGAGATCCGGCTCGGAGGCATCGCAGAACGCGTCGCGCTGGAGATCGCCGAGCGTACGGGCAAGGAGACGAGATCGCTCAGCCTGGGACACCTGCTGCGCGGCGGGCATCCGACCGCGTACGATCGACTGCTGTCGCTGCGCTACGGCGCTGCCGCCGTGCGAGCCGTGGAGCAGCGGAAGTTCGGTTGCATGGTGTCGTACCAGCCGCCGGACATGGTGTTCGTGCCGGTTGAGACCGGCATCAGCGAGACGAAACGCGTACCACTGGACTGCGACACGATCCGATGCGCTCGCGAGATGGGCATCTGCCTCGGCGATTGAGCGGCGAGTCAACAGGGAATCATCGACCGTGGACAACCAGCTCCTGGCAGACGTCGTGGAGGAGTTCCTCGGGTATCTCACCTCCGAGCGGAACTACTCGTCGCACACGATCCGAGCCTATCGGAGCGACTTCGAGGACTTCGCGGAGTTCGCCAAGTCCAAGGGCGCGACGACCCTTGACGGGATCGACAACCTCCTGCTCCGATCCTACCTAGCGCATCTGCAGTCCGCCGGGAAAGCGCGTACGACGACCCAACGCCGCATGTCGGCGATCCGGTCGCTCTACAAATGGCTGACCCGGTTCGGCCGAGCCGCCAAGGACCCGACGATCAAGGTGAGGACGCCGAACCGCGAGAAGCGCCTGCCGAAGTTCCTCGACCCCAGCGAGGTCGATGCGCTGCTACGCGTTCCCGATGCGTCGACGGCGATGGGCGCGCGCGATCTGGCGATCCTCGAGCTCCTCTACTCGACCGGAATGCGGATCGGCGAGCTGGTCGCGCTCGACGTCGACAGCATCGAGGCGGATCATACGGTCAAGGTGCGGGGCAAGGGCAGGAAGGAGCGGATTGTCCCCATCGGCGGTCCTGCCATGGCGGCGATTTCGTCCTATCTGGCGGTGCGCCACGAGTTCGGTCGGAGCCACCAGGACCCGAACGCGCTGTTCCTGAGCCACCTCGGCACGCGATTGACTCCTCGCGCCATCGCTTACCGGCTCAATACCTACCTCAAGCAGGCGGGAATCGAGACGCCGGTCTCGCCCCACACGCTGCGCCACAGCTTCGCCACGCATCTGCTCAACGGAGGAGCCGATCTGCGGATCGTCCAGGAGATGCTGGGTCACGTCAGCCTGTCGACGACGCAGATCTACACACACGTCACGACGGAGCGGCTGCGCGAAGCCTACACGCACCTGCATCCAAGAGGAACCGGCAGCGAGTGAGGCTCGGATGCGTTGTCCGTCCGGCGCGTGCGTGTTATAAGCCGCCCGTCGGTCCCAGCGGAAGAACGTCGGCTGTGCTGGCGGCGCTCAATCAACCGTGATGGTACGGAAGGACGAGGTTCGCCGATGGGGATCTTGGATCGGTTCCGACTGGATGGACGCGTCGCCATTGTGACCGGCGGCAGCAAGGGGCTCGGCGAGGCGATGGCGTTGGGGCTCGCCGAAGCCGGCGCAAACGTGACGATCACGAGCCGCCATCTCGACGAGTGCGAAGCCGTCGCGACCTCGATCTCGGCAGCGACCGGCAGGGACGTCCTGCCCCTCCAGGCGGACGTGACCTCCCCGGACGAGGTCGGGGGCATGGCGCAGGAAACCCTCGACCGGTTCGGGCGGATCGACATTCTCGTGAACAACGCCGGCGTCAACGTGCGAACGTCCACGCTGGAGCTCTCGCTGGACGACTGGCAGCGCGTCATCGACATCAACTTGACAGGTCCGCTCCTCTGCGCGCAAGCGGTTCTGCCGACGATGCTCGAACAGAAGCACGGTCGGATCATCAACATGTCGTCCATCCTGGGAGCCGTGGGGCTCGCGTCTCGCTCGCCGTACACCGCGACCAAGGGCGGGCTGCTCAACATGACGCGCGCGTGGGGACTCGAATACGCGGGAACCGGCGTCACCGTGAACGCGGTCTGCCCGGGACCTTTCGACACGCCGATGAACCGACCCCTGACCCAGAACCCGGAAGCCTACCAGGCGTTCCTGTCGAAAATCCCGATGGGCAGGTGGGGCGATACGGTCGAGCTCGCGTCAGTGATCGTCTTCTTAGCGTCGGATGCGTCGAGCTTCATGACGGGCTCCGCCCTCTTCGTCGACGGCGGCTGGACTGCGCAATGACCATGGCGCTGGTTCCGGCGGGGGCGTTCCTCATGGGGAGCACCGAAGACGAACCGGGAGCCGTGTTCCAGAATGAGATGCCTCGCCACGCCGTCTGCCTGGGCGCCTACGAAATTGATTGTTGCCTCGTCACGAACGCCGATTGGGCGAGGTACGCCCGACTGACCGGGGCGCGGCTCCCAGCGCACTGGGGACGCCGAGGGTTTGATGGACCGGATCAGCCCGTCATCGGCGTCACGTGGACTGAGGCGTCGCAGTATGCGGCATGGGTGGGTAAGCGGCTCCCGACCGAGGCCGAGTGGGAGCGAGCGGCGCGCGCCGACCGACAGGAATCGCGTTTCCCGTGGGGCGACGCGGAGCCGACACACGCGCTCGCGAACTACGACCAAGCCTTTTCCCGCACGACGCCGGTCGGGTCCTATCCGCCCAACGCCTTCGGGCTGTTCGACATGGCAGGCAACGTGTGGGAATGGTGCGCCGACGGCTACGCGAGCGACGCTTACGGCAATCGAGCGCCGGAAGGTGAACCCGTGCGGAACCCGCTGGCTGCGGAGCCTTCATCGCGCCGCGTCGTTCGCGGCGGCTCGTGGCAAAGCTTCGGCAGCATGCTTCGCTGCGGCTATCGCGGCTTCCTGCCCGCGACAACGGCGGATCCGAGCGTTGGGTTCCGCTGCGTCCGCAACGTGGTTGCTGGCTGATGGCGACTGTGCGCCGTCGTGACGAAACTGCCTCGGTATCGGGGAGCGAGGTGCAACATGGCGTCCGGCGAGTTTCACATCGGGGATCTGCGCGCTGTCATCGGCGACAACGGGGCTGAGGACGAGCATCGGGCTGGCTACAACGGCGTCTACTCGCTGGCGTCCCGCCATCAGAGCGAGAGCCTGTTCGTGCCCGCCTACGCCGGGCTGAACCTCGAGCACATCTACGACGGGCACGCCACCGCGCATGAGCTGCGGTACGAGCCTCGCCAAGCGGACATGACGTTCTCGAAGTTGGACGACGCCACAGTCCAGCTCCACCAGCCCGCGACGCCGTACTTCGGACTCGAGAGCATCACGACCTTCCGACTGCACGAGCCTCACTACATCGATATGGTCTTCGAGTGCATGGCGCACAAACCGGTCTTCGAGCACGGGTACATCGGGCTCTTCTGGGCGAGCTACATCAACGCGCCGCACGACAAGAGCATCTACTTCCGACGACGCGAACGATGGGTGCAGCTCTGCACGCAGGAGCACAACGACGAGAGCACGGTTCTGCCCGACGACGGGTCCGAGCTGCCGACGTTCTCGCCCGAACACCCGCCGATGCTCTACACGAACCGGTCCCGGCTGACCTTCAGCGAGCCGTTCTTCTACGGACGGTTCCACGGGATGGTCGCGATCCTGATGTTCGACCGATCCGAGGGGATCCGGTTCTCGCACTCGCCGTCCGGTGGCGGGGACTCGACGCATGCGCAGACGACGAACCCAGCCTGGGACTTCCAGTTCATTGTGCCGGACTACGTCGTCGGGCAACGCGACTCGTTCCGGGCGAGACTCGTCTACAAGCGCTACGAGGGCAGGGACGACATTCTCGAAGAGCTCCACCGATGGCAGGCAGAAGCGGCGAGGCGTTGACGCCGATCCCCGCGCCGATTACCGGTCGTCGGACGGGAGGCGTCGCGGAGCGTTGTCCGCGAGGCGCGCGCGTTCCGTGGCGATCATGAACTCGGCGAGCTGCTCCTCCATGCGACGGACGCTCTGGCGCACGTCGGAGACTTCCGCGCGTAGCTGATCCAGTTCGCGATTCGTCGCGCCCTTTTTCGACGATCCCTTCGGCTTCAGCAGCCCCTCCTTGCCCATCTCCTTCATCCTGAAGTCGTAGGTAAGGACCGCGATGACGATGAGGGCAATCCCGATGAGTTCCATCAGAGCCCTTCCTCCTGGGAGCGGGCGGTCGTCGCACTGACGGACTGCCCAAGCCTGACCAGCTCGCCGATCTCATGGCTCATCGTTCCGAAGGCGCCCTGCTCGATGGCTGCCCGAATCCCGCGCATCATGTGGAGGTAGAAATGGAGGTTGTGGATCGACAGCAGGCGTCTGCCCAGCAGTTCCTCCTCGATGTAGAGGTGGCGCAGGTATGAGCGCGTGTGGTGACGGCAGGTGTAGCAGGTGCAGTCCGGATCGAGCGGCGTGAAATCGTCTCGGTACCGGGCGTTGCGGATGCGCACGGGCTCGCCGGTCGTGAAGATGAAGCCGTGTCGCGCGTTCCTCGTCGGCATGACGCAGTCGAACATATCGACGCCGCACCGGATCGCCTGCACGATATCCTCCGGCGTGCCGACGCCCATCAGGTAGCGGGGCTTGTCCTCCGGCAGCAACGGCGCTGTGGACGCCGTCATCTCGTACATCAGCTCCTTCTCTTCGCCGACGCCCAGCCCGCCGATGGCATAGCCTGGGAACCCGATCTCGATGGTCGCCTCGGCGCTTCTCTTGCGCAAATCGGGGAACATGCCGCCTTGGACGATACCAAACAAGTGCTGATGCTCGTTCCGATGCGCCCTCTTGCTCCTCGCCGCCCAACGCAGTGTGAGCTCCATCGAGTTCTGGGCGTACTCGTACGTCGCCGGATAGGGCGTGCATTCGTCGAAAACCATGATGATGTCCGCTCCGAGCGCGTTCTGTATCTCGATGGACTTCTCCGGCGAGATGAGGTGCTTGGACCCGTCGATCTCCGAGCGGAACTCGGCGCCCTCCTCGTTGATCGTCCGTTTGTCGCCCAGACTGAACACCTGGAACCCGCCGGAATCCGTGAGTATCGGGCCCTTCCAGCCCATGAAACGATGGAGCCCGCCCGCCTTCTCGACAACCGCGTGTCCGGGTCTGAGATAGAGGTGATAGGTATTCGCCAGAACGACCTCAGCCCCGCACGCCCGCAACTCGTGCGGCGTCAGGCTCTTGACGGTCGCTTTCGTCCCGACGGACATGAACGCCGGCGTGTGGAACACCCCGTGAGCCGTCCGGAACGTTCCGCGCCGCGCTGACGTCGCGCTGTCGAGCGCCAGCATTGTGAACTTGCTCTTCGCCAATGCGGGTCGTCTCCGTCTACGCGAGCGCGTCGATCCAAGCGTTGGGCGGGTCTGCCGACAGCACCGTCGCGCCGATCCTTTCGTACAGGGCTCCGTCCGCGCCCACGCCGCCAATCAGGATACGCTTTCCAGCGCACAGTCGGACCAGGTCCTCCAGGTCGCCGTACCTCAGGACGTTCGGGAGCGGCGAGTCGATCCTGCCGTCGGTGTAGCGAAGCCCCAGCGATGGAGCGATGACCGTTCGGATGCGGCGATCCAGCGCGGCAGCGGCAAGCGCGGCGACTCCAAGGTCGCCAACACCCACGACGGCGATCTCGACCAGCTCCGGGCGTCGCGATTGGAACTCATCGATCAGCGCGATCACGTCGTCGGCGGCGGACCCGACCTCCGGTCTGCCCCAGACTGTGGCGTTCAGGTTCCAGCGGATCTGAAACTCGCCGCGCCACCGCACATCGGGCGCAACGACGGTCCATCCGCGACCGATGAGCGCGCGGACATCCGTCTCCGCGGCGGCATCCTTCCCGTCTGGATGCAATAGTATCAGGATTCGAGCGCCATCGCCGGACACGCTCGAATGCACGGTGAGAGGAATCGGGACGCCCGAAGCCCCTCGCGCGACCCACGACGCTCCGTTGCGTCGAGTGAACAGGTCGGCTTCGAGCCAGACGCGGCGCTTGTCCGCGCCCAACAGCGAGCGGAGGTGGGACGGATCGGGTCTCGACGGCGCAAGCGTGCTCCGGTAGTAATCGGGCAGTTCGTTCCACGGACGCGCCCCGGCGACGGGAGCCGAGAGCGCGTCGAGCTCCTCGGGAGTCCGCGTTTCGATCTCCGGTTCGGTCGCGTGGGCGCCGTCGCCGACGCCGCGCAAGCACCGGTCGAACCAGGCGTACATGCGCTCGCGCATCGGGCGATGGTAGTCGTGTTCCCAGTCCCATTGGGCGACGTCGGTCCGGTCGCGAGCTCCGTAGAGACCGTAGACGTGTGCGATCTGCGGGAACTCGTCTTGCGGGAAGTGTCGCGTCCAGTCGCCCGTCACGCACAGATAGAGGCTGGGCTTTGGCGCAATCGTCGCGACGATCTCCGGCTCGTCGGTGACGGCAAGCAGCCCCGGCACGTGGTTGCAGTAGCAGTGGGTCTGCTCGGTCGGGAAGAGGATCTTCTTGAACCAGGTGACGAGGGCGACGTTGACCGTGGCGGTGATGCGGTCGTCCAACGCGGCGACGTACATCGTCTGTTGACCGCCGCCGGACGCGCCGGTGCATCCGATGCGCGACGTGTCCACGTCATCCATCGCGCAGAGCAGGTCGATGGCGCGGATGTTGTTCCACGTCATCGCGGTCATGGAGCACAAGCCGCTGGCGAAATCGGTCACATGAACGGAGTCCACCGCGAGGGCGGCGTATCCGCGCTTGGCGAGCCCGATCAACCGTGATTGGACGACCGGATGTCTCGCGCCGTTTGACCAGTGTCCGTGGGGGTTCAGAACCGCCGGCGCGGGCTCGCGCAGCCGCTTCGGCTTGTAGAGCCATCCTCCCGCGTAGAAGCCCTCGAACGATTGCCAGTAGAGCCGTGTCACCGTGTAGTCGTCCGCTTCGATCTCGCCCGTCACCTGGACGCGCAGCGGCGGACGGTGCGGCAGCGGGGCGAGCCCCAGCACTCGCGCCAGTTCCCGACGGACGACATGGGCTCGGCGTTCCCATGCATCGAGCGACGCCGGGGGCTGCCACACGGGGTCGCTCATCGCGTCGAAGTAGGCGTTGTGGATGCGCGCTCGCTGTTCCGGCGTGAAGAGCGAAGGCATAGGGACCGCTCCAGGCGCGTGGGGTGACGGGTTCAACGCGACGCTGCGACGCATTGTACCCTCGCGGCGTTCGGCGCGGAACGTGCTTGACGCATCGCATGGCTCAGGTCACGATGGCGAAGCCGTCGCAGGAACCGCCAGCTCATGTCGGAGACAGCCCATGCCGATGCCGCCGAACATCCTGCTCATCATGACGGACCAGCAGCGCTTCGACACCATCGGGGCGCTGGGGAACCCGCTCATTCAGACTCCCGCGCTCGACCGACTCGTGCGAGATGGCACGAGCTTCACGTCGGCGTATTGCCCCTCGCCGGTGTGCATGGCGTCGCGCTGCAGCCTGCTGCTGGGCGAGTATCCTCACCGAACCGGATGCACGTCCAACTCGCCAATGCCGCAGGAGCGAACCTCGCTGATGCAGTACTTGGCGTCGGCGGGCTATGAGACGCACGGGGTCGGCAAGATGCACTTCGGACCCGACTCGCGGGCTCTCTGGGGGTACGAGTCGCGGGACTACTCCGAGGAGGGCGGCGGCGACGACGATTTCCGCGCGTTCCTGACCGACAACGGGTACGACCACATCGTTGCACCCCAGGGAGAGCGGAGCGAGTTCTACTACATCCCGCAGCCGTCGCAGCTTCCGCCGCGCCTACACAACACGCAGTGGACGGCGGACCGAACGCTCGACTTCCTCGCGCGCCGAGACCGCCAACGTCCCTTCTTCTGTTGGACGAGTTTCATCAAGCCGCATCCGCCGTTCGAGTCGCCGGTTCCTTGGAGCCGTCTCTACCGTTCGGTCGAGATGCCGCTGCCGTATCTGCCGGAAGGCTACGAGCACCTGCTGACCCACTGGAACCGTCTGCAGAACCGGTACAAGTATCGAGATCAGGGCACCGACCTGAATCTGCTGCGGACGATGCGAGCCGCCTACTGCGCGGCGATCTCGTTCGTGGACTACAATGTCGGTCGCATCCTCGACCGGCTGCAGTCCGAAGGCGTGCTCGACCGGACGCTGATCCTCTTCACGTCGGACCACGGCGAGTTCCTGGGAGACTACGGTTCCTACGGCAAGCGGTCGTTCCTCGACGTCGCCGCGCGCGTGCCGCTGCTCGCGCGGTTTCCGGAGCGATTCGCCATCGGCAGCCGATGCGACGAACCGACGAGCCTCGTCGATATCCTGCCGACGTGCCTCGCCGCAGCGGGCTTGGAGAAGGAGCCGAGACACGCCGGGACAGACCTGGCACAGGTCGCTGCGAAGAACGTCGAGCGCATGGGAGTGCTGGGGCAGTTCAGCCAAGATGGCGGGGCGCTTTACATGCTCGCGACGCGGTCGTTCAAGTACATCCACTCCGCGCCGGACCGGCGCGAATGGCTCCTGACCAGAACTACGGGAGCGCGGGAGGAGCGAAGTCTCGCCGGCAATCCTGCTTTCGCCGATGTGCTCGCCCGGCTGCGGGATCAGCTCATCAACCGGCTGCGGGAGGACGGCTACGATTCGCCGCTGGACGGGAACGCCTGGCGCGAGTTTCCGCCGCTTCCCTCGGTTCCGTCCGATCCCGACGCCTGGCAGCTCTTCCAGGACGGGCGGTCCGTCTCGGACCGGTTCCCGGCGGGATACGCGCCGCGCGTGGACACGATGAAGCCCTATCCGGTTCGCGGCTTTTGAAACGAGAGCGGCAAACGCTAGCTCGTCGGCAGGACGAGGAAGTAGTTGTCGTGTCCGGGGATCACGATGTCCGCGATACGCGACAGGCGATCCATCGTTCTCGCCGCGAGCTCGAAATCGGATGAGTTGAAGTACCCCTGCCGCTCGCGCCAGAAGTCGCGCGTCATCGTCGCGTCCCCAGCCACGACGACGGACCTTCCGTCGAGGTCGAAGCGAAGGCTGTGGTGGCTGTCGCAGTGTCCTGGGGTCGGCAGGATGTCGATACATCCGAACAGCTCACCTGTGACAGGCGTTACCTTCTCGGCAAGACGACCGCTGCCGTTCAGCGCGTCTGCCACCGGAGGCGCGGCGGTCCACCGAGCCGACGGGAACGCGGCGATGCCCGCGTAGTGGTCCCCGTGCTCGTGCGTGATAAACACGTCGATGATCGCCTCTGGTGGGACTCCGGCGCGACGGTCGAGCTCGACCATCATCCGATCGGCGTCCGAGAGCGACGGATCGACCAGCAGGCGGAAGTCGTCTCCCGTGATGAGCGTCGTCGTGCAGATGGGGCTGCGTCGGGCTCTGCTGTCGTCTTCGCCCCAGTAGCGGTTCCGCGACAGGTTCCCAATCGTGATGATGTCCCAGCGACGAATCATGCGCGCTGCCCTCAGTGAGCTCGGACGAGTTCGAGCATGGCGCGATCCAACTGGTGACCCCGGAACGACTCGTAGGTGATGTCCTTGCGACCGCTGTCGAGGACGCCGAACGAGCCCCGGAAGTTCCACATCGCCCATCCCCAACCGGCTTCCTGCCAGAGCTCGAGGCAGTCCCTCATCCACGACAGGACGACCGCATGCGGCGTGTGCTGGAACGCGCCCCACTCGCCGACGTGCACGCCGACGCCCTTCGATTCCAGCGCCTTCCACGGCTCGATGCGTTCAGCCATGAGGCGGGCTCGGTCGAACCTACGCCCGTTTTCGTCGAGGGGCCAGGTGGGAACCTCCCAGGTGTCCGATCCACGGATCCACGATGCGCGGAAGTGGCTGATCCGCATCGGATCGTAGCCGCGCGTGCTCTGTGCGACGCCGAGATCGGCGAGGCTCTGCACCGGTGTCCGACCCCACTGGAGCCCGTCGGCGACGATCAGACGATCTGGGTCCTGCTCGCGGATCGCGGCGACCAAGGCGCGCACGACGCGGGTATACGTCTCTTCGGCGATGTTCGGCGGCTCGTTCAGCAGATCGAAGCTGACCCGGTCGTTTGGGATGCCCCGGTACCGTTCGGCGAACCGAGCCCACTGGTAGCAGCAAGCTTCGAGCGCCTGATCGTCGGTCCAGAGATCGAAAGGCTCCGCCGGAGGGTTCACGCAATAGCCCGGTCCCCGATGGAAGTTGATGTTGACGTGAACGCCATACTGTCTCCCGAACTCGACCGCCTGGTCGATGTCCTTGAGGACGTTCTCGTCCATCTCGCGCCATTCGCCGGGCTTCGACCAGCACCAGTAGGACAGCGGCAACCGCACGAAATCGAACCCCCACTCGCGCATCCATTCGAAGTCGGCTTCGACGAAGGGCGCGTTGTGACGCTCCGTGAACTTCTCCAGCAGGTTGTAGCCGCGCCAGCGCGGCAGGTGCTTCGTATCCACGGCACTCGGCTCCGTTCTGGTGTGACTGGTTCGCGTCGCCAGCGCGAGTCCGGCGGCAGCGGTCGTTCGCAGGAAGGTTCGTCGATCCATGCGGCTCTAGCCCCAGGTTCCAAAGACCTTTTCAGCGGTTCCTGCCAGCAACCAGTGCATCGTCTCCTCGTCCAGCCCGGGGGCTTCGTCGGTCATCAGCGTCAGACCCCTCGTGTAGCCACATTGCGGCACGATGAACGGGAAGTCGGTCGCCCACATGAGACGCGGTGCCCCATACGCCTCCAGCAGTCGCGGAAGCCATGGATGCAGGTCTGCGTAGGGCCACTCCTGAAACGATGCGCGGGGGAACTCGGAGAGCTTCACGTGCAGGTTCGGGTGTCGCGCGAGATGCAACAGATGGCTGAACTGCTCGCCATCGCTCAGCGTCGGGCGGCAGTGTCCGAAGTGGTCGATCACGGCGACCGTCTCCGGGTGCGCCTCGCAGAGCCGATCGACCGCGCCGAAGTGGTCCGGGTTGATCAGGAAGCCGACCGGCATTCCCAGATGACCCGCTTCTGCGAAGATGCGGTGACCCAGCGGAGAGTCCAGGGGCGTCTCCGGCGGGAACAGATTCGGGTTCAAGCGAACCGCGATGTAGCCTTCGTCGCGCCATCTCGCCAACTCGTCCTCGGGACAGGCGTGCTGCGGGTCGATCAGGCACATGCCGCGGAACCGGTTCGGATGGCTTTTCAGTGTTCCGGTGACGTACCGGTGGTCGAAGCCGTAGACAATCGGCTGGATGATGAGCGCGCCGGCGATCCTGGCATCGTCCATGCACTCGATCAGGAAGTCGGCGTCTGCCCGCAACGTCGGGGCGGCGACTCGAGGGTTGAAGGGGTACTTCGACAAGTCGGTCAGCCAGACGTGCAGGTGAGCGTCGATGATTCGCATTCGTCCGCGCCTTTGGGTTCGCTACCGGTACCAGTTCTGCGACAGGTAGTCGAAGTAGTACAGGGCGTTGTCGACGGGCACATTGCTCGGAATGTGGTTGCCGACGGCGAAGAAGAAGCCCGGGCAGTCCTTGGCGATCTTCAGCGTTTCGTCGACCTCGTGGCGTATCTTGTCGGGCGTGCCGAAGGTGAGCGTGCGGCAGTCGAGCTTGCTCCCGACGATGACCTTGGTCTTGCCGTAACGCTCGATCACCGTGTCGAGATCGGTCAACGGCTCGAAGATGAATCCGTCCGCGCCCGCATCGGCGATGTCGTCGACGAACTCCGTGAAGTCGCCGTCGGAGCAGAAGAGGATCGTCTTACCTGCCTCATGGAGGACGTCCCAGAGCTGCTTGAACCGAGGGAAGATGGCGCTTCGGTAGAAGTCGGGGTGCATGAACGCGCCTTCGGTCCACACCATGTCATCGTGTTGGATGAACACCTCGCACGAAGTCTTCGCCCACGCCTGAACGTGATGCATCGTGAGGCGGAAGAAGCTCTCCAGCACGCGGTCGAACCGACGCTGGTCGGCTGCCGCCTCCAAGAGCATGTCCCATCCGAACGCCTGGATCGCGCCGGAGACAATCGTCTTGTAGTAGCCGCCGGTGTAGATCTGATTCGGGTGTGCCGCCTGCGACGACGTGTACGTGCGGTCGTAGTAGTCGACGAGCTCGTCCATCGGCGTGAGCCCGTACTCCTCGACCGCGTCGAACGACCAAACGTCTTCAACGGTCTGGAACGGGTAGTGGACGTGGTCTCGGCGGTCGATCCCGCCTTCGAGGAACTCGGCGTGCCCCATATCCGTGACACGCCCCTTCCAGCCTCGCGGACCGTCGTTGGTGACCCACAGGAAGTCGAGCTCCCAGGCATCCTGGAACTTGCCCCAAGCGCTACCGTCTGTTCGCGGGTCGGTGCCCGTCACCGCTCGGACCAGGGCGTAGTTGCTGCAGTACTCGCTGTGGCCCAGCCGTGCGGGCGACTCCAGTCGGATCGCGCTCATGCCGATGTCGTAGCTCATCTGCTTGGTCCCTTCGTCAGGTCTCCCCACACTCGCCATAATGACACCGCGCGACGTACCCCGCAATGATGCGGAGGCACAGACGTTTGCCGAGATGTCCTGATGTCTGACCTCATTTCCTAAGAGTCTATCTCAATCCGCGTACGCGGCTTTGAGCCGATGCCAGATGCGCGCCCAGATGAGGATGCAGGCGAGCTTCACCAGTCCGCAGTAGTTCTCCGGTTTGACCTCATAGCGCACCCGAATCGAGCGGTACTTGGCCAACCACGCCATCGTGCGCTCCACCACCCAACGTCGCGCCGGATGGGTCTTCTCCCCGTGATCGTCGAGCTTCTCCTCGCCGATTCGACGGACGTGTCCGATGTAACCGGAATCGGCGATCGCTTGCGCTCCCGTGGGGTTGTCATACGCCTTGTCGAGACACAAGTGCAGCGGCTGTTCCTCCGTCGGAAACGGCGACGCGAGAACGATGGCATCCAGCGTCGCGGCAAGCAGCTGGGTGTCGTGGACGTTGGCTCCGGCGATCGTCACGCCCAACGGGCCACCGTTGCTCTCCACGACGACGCTTCGTTTCACCCCTTTTTTCCGCGATCCGTCGGGTTGGGTCCGACCGCGTCGGCGGGGATGGTCGCTTTGCCCATCGCTTTGCCCATCGATCCATCGGCGGACTGCCATGTCCAGTCAATGCCCCCAACTCCTCGCACCGGAGAAGCAGCTGACGCCAGATGGCATCGAAGAT
>VGLH01000061.1 GCA_016866785.1 Candidatus Poribacteria bacterium | reverse complement strand
CTCGCTTCCACAACGGACTGGCGCGAGGGATCGCCGACGTCGCGCGGCGCGTCGGCGAGACGCAGGTCGTCCTGACGGGCGGATGCTTCCAGAACCGCGCGCTGACGGAGCGGGTCGTGGCGCTGCTTCGCTCGGAGGGGTTCGAGCCCTACGGGCATGAGCGCGTTCCGCCCAACGACGGGGGCGTCGCGCTGGGACAGATCGCGGCGGCGGCGCGGATCATGTGGAAAGAGGATCGCCCATGTGTCTCGGAGTACCCGGCAGAATCGAAAGCATCGACGGCGACGACATCTTGACGCGCACCGGCAAGGTGAACTTCGGCGGCATTCGGAAGGATGTCCACCTGGGGTTCATCGAAGATGCGGTCGTCGGCGACTACGTGGTCGTCCACGCCGGGTTCGCCATCAGCAAGGTGGACGAGGAAGAAGCCCAACGCGTGTTCGAATACCTGCGCACCATGCAGGAGACGCCGGAGCTCGACATCCCATGAGATTCGTCGACGAATACCGCGATCCCGAAGCCGCGCTTCGGTTCTCCAAGCTCATCGCCGAGGCGACGACCCGCCCCTGGACGATCATGGAGGTCTGCGGCGGGCAGACCCACGCCATCGTCAAGTTCGGGATCGACGAGCTCCTTCCGCCGTACATCACGCTCGTCCACGGGCCCGGTTGTCCCGTGTGCGTCACGCCCATCGAACTCATCGACAAGGCGGTCGAGATCGCGTCGCAGCCCGGTGTGGTCTTCTGCTCGTTCGGCGACATGCTCCGCGTCCCGGGAACCGAAAGCGACCTGTTCACGGCGAAGGCGAACGGCGGCGACGTGCGGATCGTCTACTCGCCCCTGGACGCGCTGCGGATCGCCCGCGAGAACCCGGATCGGCAGGTAGTTTTCTTCGCCGTGGGGTTCGAGACGACGGCTCCGGCGAACGCCATGGCGGTCGCCCAGGCACGCCGCTCCGGCGTGACGAACTTCTCGCTGCTGGTGTCGCACGTGTTGGTTCCGCCCGCCATCGAGGCGGTTCTGTCGTCTCCTGGGAACCGGGTACAGGGGTTCTTGGCGGCGGGACACGTCTGCACCGTCATGGGCTTCACGGAGTACGAGCCGCTGTCGGAGCGCTATGGGGTTCCCATCGTCGTGACGGGCTTCGAGCCACTCGACATCCTCCAGGGCGTCTACCTCTGCGTCCGGCAGTTGGAGGAGGGCAGGGCGGAGGTCGAGAACCAATACGTCCGATCCGTCCGCCGCGACGGAAACCGTCCTGCCCAGGAGCTCATCCGCGACGTGTTCCGAGTCGTCCGTCGGCAGTGGCGCGGCATCGGCGAGATACCGCAGAGCGGGCTCGCCCTGACCGAGGCTTACGCGGACTACGACGCGGAGACGCGCTTCGGCGTCGCAGGAACTCGTGTCGAGGAGCCGTCCGAGTGCATCAGCGGCTTGATCCTCCAGGGGCTCCGCAAGCCTCATGAGTGTCCCGCGTTCGGAACCCGCTGCACGCCGGAGAAGCCGCTGGGCGCGACGATGGTCTCGTCCGAGGGCGCGTGCGCCGCCTACTACCGCTACCGCCGGTCGGAGGAACGCCCGTGACGCCGGACGATTTCGCGTCCGTCTGCCCGATCCCGCTGTCCGACTACCCGCGCGTGCTCCTCGCCCACGGCGGCGGCGGCAGGCTCATGCAGCGCCTTATCGACCGGATGTTCGTCGAGACGTTCAGCGGGGCAGAGCCGGCGGATCGGCACGACGGCGCGATCCTCGACCTCGACGGCGGGCGTCCCGCGTTCACGACGGATTCCTACGTCGTCAAGCCGCTCTTCTTCCCCGGCGGGGACATCGGCTCCCTCGCCGTCAACGGCACGGTGAACGACCTGGCGATGTGCGGCGCGAAGCCGCGCTACCTCGGCGTCGGATTCATCCTCGAAGAGGGGCTCCCGATGGGAACGCTGTGGCGGATCGTCCGGTCAATGCGCCAGGCGGCGGACGCGGCGGGCGTGCGGATCGTCACGGGCGACACGAAGGTGGTCGATCAGGGCAAGGGCGATGGCGTGTTCATCAACACGTCGGGCGTCGGTGTCGTCCGGGCGGGCGTGTCCGTGTCGCCCCGGAACGTGCGCCAGGGCGACGCGGTGATCCTGAGCGGCGACATCGGTCGCCACGGCATCGCCATCATGGCGGCGCGCGAGGGCTTGGAGTTCGAGACGGAGATCGCAAGCGACTGTGCGCCTTTGGCGGAGCCCGTCGCGCGTCTGCTCGACGCGGGCGTTGCGGTGCGCTGCCTGCGCGACCTGACGCGCGGCGGCATGGCGAGCGCCGTCATCGAGATCGCCGAAGCCGCCAGTGTTCACATCCGCCTGCGCGAGGATGCCATCTCCGTCCGGGAGGACGTGCGCGGAGCGTGCGAAATCCTCGGGTTCGACCCGCTCTACGTCGCCAACGAAGGGCGATTCGTCGCCTTCGTGCCGCAGGACGCGGCGGAACGCGCCGTCGAGGTTCTGCGCGCCGATCCGGTCTGCCGCGATGCCCACCAGGTCGGGAGCGTCGTGGCGGGCAGATCGGGCGAGGTGACGATGACGACGCGCCTCGGAACCAGCCGCGCCGTGGACATGCTGAGCGGCGAGCAGCTTCCGCGCATCTGCTAGCCATGCGCTCCGTCAGCCATTCCCGCGAACGTGACCGCTCAGCTCTCCAGACTTGGCAACCGCCGGAACGAGCTTTCGAGCGAGCACGGAAAAGGGCTCCCTTTCGGGAGCCCTTTTTGCCTACGCCGGAAGGCGTTGCGTCAGTTAGGCTGCCTCTAGCCTTGGAGGAGCAGCAGCGCGTTCTGCGGCAGGATGTTCGACTGCTGCAGGATCGAGGTGCCCGCCTGGACGAGGATCTGAGCGCGGGTGAGCGCTGCGGTCTCCGCCGCGAAGTCGGCATCGAGGACGACCGAACGGGCGCTCGACGTGTTCTCGGACAGGGCCTGGATGTTCGCCTGCGCCTTCTCGAGTCGGTTCACGACGGCGCCCAGCTTGGTTCGCGAGAATGCCAGGTTCTTGACCGCCGAGTCGAGCTGATCCACCAGGACGGCCGCGGCCGAGACGGCGGTCCAGAATGCCACCGTGACGCCGAAATTCGTCCCGTTGATCGACAGGGCACCGGTCGTGGAATTCGCCGCAACGAAGTCCGGAATGAAGAAGATGATCTGGTTCGTCGGGCTGGCGAGCGAACCATCGCCCACGTAGAAGCTCAGGGCGATCGTGGGGCCGCCACTGGAGGTGATGAGTGTGATACCGTTGTAGCTCGTCGACTGAGCGATGCGCTCGATTTCCGACACCAACTGCGTGGCTTCCAGCGAGATCGCGCTGCGGTTGGTCTCGTTCAGCGTGGAGTCAGACGCCTGCGTGGCGAGTTCCTTGAGGCGGATCAGCATGTTGCCGATCTGCTCGTAACCGCTGTCAGCGGTCTGGAGCATCGTGATCGCCTGCGAGATGTTCCGGTTCGACTGGTTCGCCGCGACGATCTGGGCGCGCATCGCCTCGGACATCGTGATGCCGGCGGCGTCGTCTGCGGAACGCATGATGCGAAGACCGGACGACAGGCGGGACATCGCGCTCGTCAACGCGTGCGACGACTGGAAGAGGTTGCGCTGTCCATTGATGGACATGAGGTTCGTGTTGATTCGGTACATCTGCCGCTAGCTCCCGTTGTGGTAGCCTCAGCACGAACGTTCATCACCCAATGAACGCCCGCCTGGAGAGTTACTGACGCCTTCCAGACGTCAAGTTCGGAGGATCACTCGCTGTCATCGCATCTGCGGCGTTGCCGACGTCCGATCCTAGCGGGGTGATTGCGAAAACGCGACTTAGGGGGAAGTTTGACGTACGATCGAGTAACACCCACACTGCTAGGATTTACGTTGCAACGACGACGCCCGTTCATGGGAGCCGACACCCATCGGCTCCGTCCGGGACGACCGCACCGCTTGCTGCGATGAGTCTCGCTCTTAGTATCGGCGTCCTGCGGGGAATCTTTAGCGGTAAAAGCACGGGTCACGCGATCCGAGGGCGGCTTGCTCAGTCGAGGAACCCAGGCAGACGGGTACGCGACCGTGGCGCGTTACGGGGGATCCGCACTTCAGTCCATCAACCCGTATTCTTTGAGCTTGTTGCGGATGGTCCGGGAGGTGAGACCGAGCACTTCGGCGGCGCGGCTCTTGTTCCCGCCGCATTCCTCGAGCGTCTTGAGGATCAAGCGCTTCTCGGCTTCGTCCGCCGTCAATCCTACGTGGACATCGACGCGCCGTGGATCGTTCGAGATGCGATCCGGGGAATCGTCCACCGGAGCGCCCCAAGCCGACGGGTTCAGATGGCTCATGTCGACGACTGTGCCGGGACACAGGATGACGGCGCGTTCGACGACATTGCGGAGCTCGCGGACGTTCCCGGGCCAAGAGTGGCTCTCCAGCCATCTCATCGCCGCCGGATCGAAGTCCGAGATCGCCTTCCGGCTCTGCTCGCAGAACTCCCGGAGGAAGTGCCGGGCGAGCAGCGCGACATCGCCTTTCCGGTCCCGCAGAGCGGGCAACTCGATCGGCACGACGCAGAGGCGGTAGAACAGGTCACGGCGGAATGCGCCTTCCTCGACCATGTCCTGGAGGTTCCGATTCGTCGTCGCGATGACACGCACATCGACCTTGACCGGTCTCGAACCGCCCACGCGGTCGATCTCCCGCTCTTGCAGCGCGCGCAGCAGCTTCGCCTGCAGCGCGAGCGGCATCTCCGAGACCTCGTCGAGCAGCAGCGTGCCGCCGTTCGCTTGCTCGAACTTCCCCTTGTGCTGCGCCGACGCCCCCGTGAACGAGCCCTTCTCATGTCCGAACAGCTCGCTCTCCAGCAGGTTCTCCGGCAGAGCCGCGCAGTTGATGGCCACGAAGGAGCCTTTGGCGCGCGGGCTCTTCTTGTGGATGAGGCGCGCGAACAGCTCCTTGCCCGTGCCGCTCTCGCCAAAGACGATCACGGTGGCGTCCGACTGCCCGACCGTATCCACCATCGCGAGGAGCTTGAGAACCTGCGGATCGCCTGTCGCGATCTCGTCGAAGCCCTCGACGCCCTCCACGGGTTCCGCCAGGATCGTTTGGATCCGACGTAGAATCTGCTGCCCTTCGATGGGTTTCTGGAGATAGTCCTGCGCGCCCAGCTTCATCGCCTCGACGGCGTCGGCGACATCCGCGAAGGCGGTGATCATCAGGACGGGCAGATAGGGGTAGGAACTCTTGATGCGCCGGAGGAGCTCGACTCCGCTCATCTCGGGCATCCGCACGTCGGAGAGGATCAGTCCGTAGCTCTGCTTGGCGAGGCGTTCCAACGCCGCGTCAGGCGACGCGACCGCATCGACATCGTAGCCGCCTCGTTCCAGAGTCGTGGCGAGCGACCCACGGAAGAGGTCGTCGTCGTCGACCAGGAGGATCCGAGCCATCGCTCCCTACTCTCCCGCGCGGGCAACGACGATGCGACTGCCGCCGGCGGCGATCGCTTGCTCCAGCGCTCGACCGGCAGCGGCGAGAATCTCCTCCTTGGCGATCGTCGAGCCATGCTCGCGACCCGAGATGCCGATGCTCACGGTCAGCGCCTGTTCCGCCTGGGGGTCGGCAAACGCCCGGACGACGACGCTGCTCTTGAGACCCTCTGCCAGAATCTGGGCGCGCTTGGTCGTCATGCCGACGGTGAACAGGAGGTATTCACCCTCCTCCTTGAACGCCAGCACCGCGTCGGTCTTTGCGTTCACCATCTCCTGGAGCACCTCGCCGGTTTCCATGAGAACCACGCGCTTGGCGCCCTCGCTGGCGAGCTGTTGGATCCCGTTGATCTTGAGATTGATGCACGCGAGCGGATCGCGCCGCGATTCGGCGACCTGAATGGATCGATCCAGTCGCTCCACCGCCTCTTCTTCGGAAGCAATGTCGAGACCGCCGCCGCGCAGGTGCAGGTTCAGCCGGTCGATCTCGTCGCGCAGCTCCTGCACTTCCGCTCGATGCCGCGTGGCGACCCGGACGCGCGCAAGGAGCTCGTCGGCGTGGTATGGCTTGGCGATGAAATCCTCAGCGCCGAGCTGGAACGCCTCCACCTTGAACTCGATCTGCACGCGGCTCGACAGGAAGATGACGGGGATCTCCCGCGCCACATCGCTGGACGCGAGCACGCGCTTGACTTCGAAGCCGTCCATTTCGGGCATCGTCACGTCGAGAAGGATCAAGTCCGGCTTCTGGTTCTCGGCAACCTCGATCGCCTTCTTTCCAGACGACGCCGTGATGACGTTGAACCCGAAGCTTTCCAGTCGACGCTGAACCACGAACAGGTTGTGGTGGTCGTCATCCACGACCAGGATCAGCCCGCCGGTTGGCTCTGCCGATTGCATTCACCTACCCCTTGTTGTCGAGATGTTCTCACTCCGCCTGTCCATGGACAACGATGGCACGCCCCCCTGCGGTCTCTGCCTCCTGCATCGCGCCCTGCAACGCTTGGACGAAACCGTCCGCGTCGTCCGAACCGCTCTCGCTCCGTGATGACACGCCGTAAAGAACCTTGCCGCCCGCATCGGCTGAAAGCGATGCGTCGATCACCGCCCGAATCGCTTCGGCGGCTTCGACCGCTTCCGGTTCCGGCACGCTAGGAAGCAACACGATCAGCCTCTGGCTGTCCAGACGCCCGATCTGGGCGGCTTCTCCGAACTGCGACTGGATCGCCCCAGCCGCCTGCATCACGATGCCTTCATTGCCCGGCTCAGCCAGAGCCTGCTCGAAGTCCACGAGGACGACCGAGAAGTCCAGATCCGACTCGTCCGTCGCCGTCCACGAGTCCGTCAACGCCTGTTCGGCGTCGGCAGGATCGAGCAACTCCGCGACCACCTCGGGGATGGGCGCCGTCTCGGCGGGCTGCGGAGGCGGCACGGGAGCCGCGAACAGATCGTCGAGCGAGGTCGTCTCTTGCGTCACGCTCGGTGCAGGAGCCTGGGAAGCCGGCGCAGCCACTTCAGGAGCCGATGCGGGCGGCGTTTCCGCTACCGGCGCGGCGGGTTGCTCGGCAGCCGCCTCAGCCGGAGCGCCAAACAGATCGTCGAGCGACGCGACAGCTTCCGACGGCGCTGAGGGCGGCGCGGGAGCCGCCTGGGGAGCGCTCGCCGGGGCAGCCTCGTGCTCGGCGACTAAGGCATCGATATCGTCAAGCTCGTCCGACAACTCCTCCGCCGTCTCCGACTCGTGCTCATCGCTGGGTCCCAATCCCATCAGATCGTCCAGCGAAGCCGAGGCGCTGTCGTCGGACGGCGCGGCAGCCGCCTCGCCAAACAGGTCATCGAGGCTCTGATCCGGAGAAGCGCTCGGCGCAGCTTCCTCAGCCGCGGCGCCCAAGCCGGCGGAACCGAGCGGCATGGGCTCAGCGGCGGGAGCTTCCAGGACCTCCAACACGGGATGGAGCGGATCCGCATCCGTCCAGGTCATCTTGAGTTTGGTCTGTCCGATCCCAAGTGTCGTGCCGGTGTGGAACTCTTCGACCGATTCGCCCGGATCGAGTCGCCGGTCGTTGACATACACGTTGCCCTTGATCGCTTCGATACCGTAGGCGATGGCTCCGTTCTTGAAGACGATCTTCGCCAGTCGGGCGTGCGGCTCGCCGACGCTTGGATGGAATAGCGGTATATGGGTCGGATGGCGCATACAGAACGCTTCGTCGCGCCCGATCAGCATGTGACCGAATCCGGTGAAGTCGGGTCGGAGCTCCGAACCGGTCGTGGGCGGAACGCGCTCACTGGCGGGACGGGTCAACGTCCAGCGCGAGTGCCCGTCTTCGGTATACGCGTTGACGACTTGGTAGCCGCCCGTGTTCTCCACCTCGAACTGGATCAGCAGGACGGGCGTCTCGATACCGACGATCCTCGTCAGGAAGTTGCCGATGCTGAATTTGTCCAGCGGCATCATGTGGATGTCGAGCGAGTCGTCGAGCGGAGCGCCGTTCAGATACGTCTTGCCATGAAGTACCTTGACGACATAGTTCGCGCCCACCAGGCTGTCGTGTTCCAGCATCGTGTAATTCGTCAGGATGCCCTTGTCGTAGACCACGATCTCGTATGGGATGACGAGGGGCCCGAGGAACGCCGCGTCCGACATCGGGTCGATAAAATCGAATCGCTCCTCCTCGATGAGGACGTCCGTTGCGGGCGCGACCGCAACGACGGGCGGAAGAACCGCGAACGCCCCGCGCTCGACCAGCACGTAGAAGATGCCCCCCAACAGCACGAGGAACCCGCCGATCGCGACAATAGCGACCAGCATCGGGCTCTTGTCGCGGCGCCCCGCGCGCAGCGTCACTTCGCCCCGACTCTGGTCGATGCGGTACGCGCCGCTGTCCATCAGCGTGACCCGGTAGTAGCCCGGCTTGCTGAGGAAGATGCGGCTGCTGTCGGAGGCGAGCCGTCCTGGGAAGGTGTACTGCACGGTGTTCGCGACGGTCATGTCGGGCAGCAGCAGGACCGTGCCCCCGGACCGGCTGCCGATGAGCTCACGTTCGCCGGCGAGGTCGTAGCCCTCCCCGCCGCCCGCCGACGGTTGGAGGCTCGACGCGTACTCGACGCGCGCCAGCACGAACCTGCCCAGCATGTAGGGCGATGGGGTCGCCGAGCCCTGCTCCGTCACCTGCGCGACGATCTCGAGGTCGCGTGCGCCCTCGGATTGCGAGTCCGTGACGGAATACAGCACGCCGCCTTCCGGGGCGCGAAGCGACAAGAGCGGGACCTCGCCGGGGTCTTCTACGGCGCGGATGGTCTCGGACTTCTCGATGAGGAAGCGTTCCTCGCCTCGGCGGACGCGCACCATCGCCCGGACGATGTGCTCGCCAGGCTTCCGAGCCACGAAGTCGACGCCGAACTCGCCGATCAGCGGGGAACGACGGCTCCGCTCCGTCGTCGGTTTGCTGAGCGTCCGAAGGGCTCCGTCGGGTTCCTGCACCGTCACCTCGGCGCTGACCACGCGATACACGCGTCCCGCGATTCGGAACCGCGAGCGTGTGACCGCGCCTTCCGGCGCCCGGATGCCGAAATAGAGCGGCGTGCGCTCACGCAGCCGCGCCAACGACGGATAGTACGTGACCACCTGTAGACCGCTGTTCATCGCGATCAGATGCTGCACGGACGTGGCGCGCGCGACGGTGACGCGGTACTTCCACGCGCCAGCCGCCGGCGAGGGGACGCGGAAGATCGCGCCGTCGGTTCCCTCGTACGCCGGAGAGATTCGGACGCCATTGGGACCGGTGAGGATGACACTCGTCGGAACCATCCCGGAAACATCGGGCAGCGAGAACACATCGACCTGGAACTGCTCCACCTGCGTCGGGACGGAGATCGTTTCCTCGAACTCCTGCCCGACGGCGACCTGAGTCGTGTTCGTCGCGCTGGAGACTCCCTGGACGGCGACAAGCATTTCGCTCAGCACCGCGCCGATGTCCTCGCCGCGATCGACGGCTCTGGCGGAACGCCTACCGATGATCGCCGTCAGCGCTTGGGCCCGTCGAGCGCTCGGTCCTACGGCGACGGCGTAGACGTTCATCCGCGCCGCTCGAACCGTCTCGAGGAGCCCACGGAACTCTTCTTTCTGGACCTCCGCGATGTCGGGGGGCATATCCGCACTGAAGAGAACGATGATGGACCGCATCGCATCTGGACGCGGATCTGCTTCGATGGTGCGCGCGGCTTCCTCGACGCCCCGGGTCAAATCTCCCGCTGCGAGGGGATCGGTCACGACGGCGCTCCTTGCCGCAGCGAGGAGCGCGGGGCGATTCGAGTCCGTCACCGGAGTCATCGGGATGAGCGCTTGGGGAGTCGCCGTCAGCCGTACGAACGTCACCCGGTCATGCTCGCCCAAGCCCGCCAGGACCTTTTGGATCGCCTCGAGGCGTCGATTCCTGGGGTCCACCGTGTCCATGGACGCCGACGCGTCGAGGACGAGCGCAACATCCGATTCCGTCCACGAGGGGATCGCCGACGGAACACCCGCTGTCTGGGCGATGGCAACCGTTACCCCGAGCCACAGCAGAGCGATCCATGCCGCCATCTGCCGAGTCCGGAGTCCCAGACGACAGGAACCCCCTCGCTCATAGCGACGTGTTCTCAACTGCACGTCCAGTTCCCCACAAATCCCGTCGTAGACATGACCAATCGTCACTCGAGTCTCAAACCGTGATGTTACCTCGTTGCGCCACTCGCCGCAAGCGCTCCGCGTCGCGCCTGCAACATGCCTGCGTCGTCCGCCTCTCGCTCGATGCGCTAGGCTCGGAATCATCTGCCCGCCCTCGGGAGCCCGTCGCTCATCCGCTGCAACTGGGCGATCAACTCGACCTCTCCGAGGCTCAGTCCCGTGCGCTGAGCCACCTCCAGCGGCGTCCTGCCTTCGGCGAGGGCAGCTCGCGCGTCGGCGTAGGCGATCTCCGCGCCGTCGGTACGGCTGCCCGAGCCAGTCTCCCGGTCGGTCGGCGGCTCCGAAGGTCCTGGCGGAAACGGCTCCAACGGCTGCTCGTCGGCTTCGTGTACCTGCCGGGCGAGCGCTTCAGCCTGCGTGCCGCGCAGCGGGTCATCCTGCAGCCGCTCTGCCGCGCGAGTAACCCAATCGCGGACGGACCGTCGACGATCCTCCGCCCGCGTCGATGCCTCCGAGGCAACCAACCGTTCGTCCCCGTCCGGTCGAGGCGACTGCCTCTCGCCGACGTCGATCTCGTCTTCGATATCGCCTTCGTCATCCGCCGCGACGGCGGACATCCTCGGAGGCTCCTGGAGCAGAACGACGCTCTGCGTCGCGCGCTCGAACTCCGCGATGACGCTCGCTACCGTGTCGCGGATCGTCTCCGCATCGCGGCGCAACAGCTCGACGCTCTGTCGGTGGCGTTCCGACGTCTCCGAAATCGCGGCTTCCGAAGACTCTCGGAACTGCGCGATCACGTGGTTCATCTGCCGTGCCGTGTCGTACGCCTTCTTCACCGACGCGTCCGTCCGGCGCTGGGCGAACCCGCGAAGCGAGCCGTATCCCCATGCCAGCGCAAAGCCCCCGCCGATGAGAACGCCCACCAGCAGGACAATCCCCAGCGCGACCGACAGGATCGGTAGGACGAACGAGCCCCATGATGCGCGCTTGCCGACCGGCTCTCGTTCCGTAGCCCCGGCAGGTTCCTGCGGTGGCGTTGGGGCTGTCTCCTCGCTCGCGGATGCCTCCTTCGGCTCCGGCGCGGGGGCTGCCTCTTCGCGGGGCGCGATGGGTGCGCGCACGGCACGCTTTCCGGTCGCGAGATCCGGCAGCTCGACGCGCATCGGCGGCTTCTCGACGACGGGTTCCGCTTGCTCCGGTTCCGCCGGCGCTGGAACCGTCGTCGCAGACGGCGCTGCGCGCATCTCGGCGGCGTTGCCGAAAGCGACGACGAGTCGCGCTCCGCCCTTGGGGCCCTGAATCTCGGCGCCGATCCCACTTCGCGTCACGAAGCGCACGACCAAGAACGAGCCCCGGTCGTCGGCTCGCTCGGAGACCTCTAAGCTCTCCAACGGATACGAGCTGGGAAAGTTGCGGAGGTACTTGTCTCGCGTCGCCGCGTTCGCGGTGTCCGGGAACTCGAGGACGAGAACGCCGCCCGGAGTGATCGTCTGCTCATAGCGCGGCGGACGCTTGAAGATGAACCGAGCGCTGGGCGGTCGTGAGAACGGGTCGAACTGGAAGTCGAGGAGCTCGTTGGAGCTTCCCTGTGACCACGCCACCAAAGGCAGGGCGAGAACCACAGCGGAGCAGAGCCAGCCGACAATGAGGCGCGGCACGCCGTGCGAGCCAGTCACGTTGCGATGACCCTATTTCATGTTCGATCCGTGCCGCTTGTCGCGCTCGGACTAGGCGTACCGAAGTCGGCGCGTTCGAAGTAGGAGCTGCGCCAGACGGTCGGGCGACGCCGCCTCGATATCATCGGGAACGGTCTGGCCCGTCGTGAAATAGGCGAGCGGAAGACGTTGGTGATACGAGAAGTTGACGATGTTGCCGTAGCTCGCGGATTCGTCCAGCTTCGTGAAGATGAGCCGGTTGGGGTCCAGCGCGTGGAACCCGCGCGCGATCTCCCAGAGGTCGGCGAGACGCGTCGTGCTGCTGACCACCAGATGTGTTTCGCTCGGTTCCGCCGCATCGAGCAGATGGCGGAGTTCCGCAAGCTGCTGCGAATTCCTCGGGCTCCTGCCCGGCGTGTCGAGAAAGAGCATTTCGCCGCGCGGAGCCTGCTGTCGGATCTCCGCCAAGCCTTGCGGCGTCGCGGCGACATCGCACGGCACGCCGAGGATTCTGGCGTAGGTCCGCAGTTGATCCGCCCCGGCGATCCGGTAGGTGTCCACGCTGACGAGCCGGACGGGGCGCTTCTCCTGCAGGTGATACCGAGCCGCGAGCTTGGCGATCGTCGTCGTTTTGCCGACTCCTGTCGGTCCCACGAACGCGATGAGATGCGATGCTTCCTGCGTGCGGATCTCGCCGGCGACCTTGAGGTGCTTGTCGATGCCGCGCCGCACCGCCTCGCGAACCGTATCCATGTTGGCGGAAGGCTCTAGGTGCGACTCTCCCAGCTCGCGGATGAACGTCTGGATGACCGCCTCCTCGACCTCCTGCTCGCTCAGACGGTCGCGCAGAAGCTGGATCGCGGGCGTGCGCGTTCGGGTCTCGCTGGGCGTCGCAACTCCATAGGCGCGCTGCGCCTGCTCTCGTCGCGCCCGCGCGACGACCGGCGAAGTCGTCGTATCAGGGTCTACCTGTGGAGCGCGAACCGCCGAAGACTTATAGCCGCTTCGGGCGCGAGCCAACTGCGTCCGGGTCCACTCCGTCCGAGCACTCGCGGGTGCGTCGCCCGTTCGGACGGTCGTCGCTTCCGGTTGCCGAGAAGCCCCCGCAGCGGTCGTGTCGACCGCCGCGACGACCTCGACGCCCAGCTCTGTCCGCTTCGTCAGCAGGATGACGGCGAGTGCACCCAAGTCCTCGTGGGCTCGGGCTACCGCCTCGTCAGTGGACGCGCCGTGATAGCGACGGACGATCATGGGCGACTCATGGGCACATCAGCGCACTGAGGCAACACAGACGCACACGCTCAGGAGCCGCCAGCGGCGGCTTGGGGCGATGGAGCCGGGCGCGGTTCCGGGCGTGGCTCCAGCGCGCGACGCGGACGACGCATTCGGTAGACGTACGCCAGGATCTCCGCGATCGCCTTGTAGAAGTGGCTGGCGACTTCGCTGCCCAGCGGCGTCTCCTTGAACAGGGCGCGCGCCAGGGGTCGATCCTCGACGACGGGAACGTTGTTCGCCCGCGCGATCTCCTTGATCTTCGCCGCGATGAGCCGTTCGCCTTTGGCGACGACCTTCGGGGCGTTCATCGTCTCGCGCTCGTACTGCAGGGCGACGGCGATCTCGTGCGGGTTCGTGATGACGACCGACGCTTTCGGCACGTCCTTCATCATCCGGCGTCGCGCCAAGTCGCGCTGGATCGAGCGAATGCGGGCTTTGACCTGCGGGTCGCCTTCGTACTGCTTGACCTCTTCCTTGACCTCTTCCTTGCTCATCTTGAGGTTCTGACTGTACTGCCAGCGCTGGTAGAGCAAGTCGGCAAGAGCCAAGATGATGAACACGACGACCATCATCAGCGCCAGCCGGTAGACCAACCCGACCATGACGCCCAGCACCGGTTCCCAACCCGCCTGCGGAAGGCTCATCAGGTCGCGAAGCTGACTGGCGATGATCCGCCACGCGAGAATGGAGAGAACGCTCACCTTGACGAGCGACTTCATCGTCTCGGCGATGCTTCGTTGCGAGAAGAGCGCCCCGAACCCGCGAGCGAGCGAGATGCGGCTCAGCTTCGGCTGCAGCGGCTTGAACCCGATGAAGGGGCCTGTCTGGATCATGTTCGACGCGATGCCGGTCACGAACAGCGCGATGAACAGCGGAGCCATCAGTTGGACGAGGAACTCGAAGCCGTTGCCGGTCATCCGCTGGACGCGCACGATCGAGATGTCCTCGCCTGCCCACTGCCCCATGATGCGCAGGTAGAACTGCGTGATCCGCTCAAACGTCTCGAGCATCGCCTTGGCGCCGATGCGCAGGCTCAACAGAGCCGCCAGGAGACCCATCGCCATGGGGATCTCCTGGCTGCGCGCCAGTTGACCTTCTTGGCGGGCTTCTTCCCGTTTTCTAGGCGATGCTTCTTCGGTGCGTTCTTGTTTGTCCGCCATGAGCCGTCTACGCCCCCAGGGCGCGCAGGAGGAGCGTGATGTCCTCGTAAAGCTTCTCGAACAGCGACGGGAACAGGGCGATCACCCCGCCCGTAGACAACGCCAGTACCAGGAACCCTAGTCCGATCGTCACCGGCAGACCCACCAGGAAGATGTGCATCTGCGGCATCGCCCTGCCCAGAATCGCCAGCAACGCGTTGGTGAAAAACAGCACGACCGTTACCGGAGCGCTGACCTGGATGGCGACTTTGAAGATGTCACCCAGGAATTGGATGATGACGAGAAGCACATTCCCATCGAATGTCGCTTGCCCGAACCCGATAGCATTGTAACTGTTCACGACGCCCATGAGAACGAAGTAATGCCCGTTGACGGCGAGGAACACCATGAGCGCCGCCCAGTAGTACATCGTGGCGACAACGGTGTTTTGGACGCCGGAATTCGGGTCGAACGTTGTCGCCAGCGCCAGACCCATCTGAAAGCTGATGACCTGTCCCGCCGTCTGAATCCCAGCGAACACGGCGCGCGCCGCGTATCCAATCGTGATGCCCACCAAGAGCTCGCGGAAGATCAGAACGCCGTACGCAACCGACGATGTCGGCGCCTGGAACTGGTTCCACGGCAGCAGCGGGAACACGACGAGCGCCAGGACGAACGCCAAACCGACCCGCGCCCGCGCCGGAATCACGGCGTCTCCGAAGATCGGGGCGGTGAGCATCAGGGCGCTCAGCCGGAAGAGCACCAGCATGAACGCCGAGAGCGTCGAGACGTCGAGGAGGTTCATCGGGTAGTTCTACACAACAGCATGGCGTCAAGCCGAGCGTCTCATCAGCCGGAAGCGACTCACATTGGCGATGCCGAGGTCGTCAGGGTCCACGTGATCGCTGAATCCTACGACGGCAATCGAGCCGTCGGGTAGCTCCTTGATCGCCAGAATGCGGCGATTCAGTTCGGGGAAGTCCTGCCGCACGAGCCTTGCCATGTTGGACACCTGCACGCGCCCAATCCTATCCGTCTCCGACTGTCCTTTCGCCTCAATGGGGATGATGTAGAGCTCGCCCTTACTGTTGACCCAACATACAACGCGTCGAGCTCCACCTCGCCAACGTCTTGAACAGTACTCCGGTAGTGATTCTGTAGGTGGAAGCACGTGAGACCTGTGAAAATGTCCGCCAAGCGGTTGTAGAGCACCCGAGTGAGAAGCGACTGCTCGTCTCGCCGGAGATAACCGTCAATGACCTCCGGGATGGCGTTGTAGATGTTGATCGGCTCATAGTCACCCAACGCGATCTCGAAGTGTGGAAGGTTCGTCAGGCGCCGGAAGGCATACTTGCCAAGACCGGCACCAACGATCGCCCAGTTGCCTCGGCTTCGGATCGCGTCAGGTAGATCGCGCCGGGTGCGGAACGTATAGGGTATATCGGGGATGTTTCGCATGTGGAGGTTGAGTTCTGTAAGGACGTCGCGGAGTTCGTCTTTCTCGAATTCGAAGTAATCCATGCCCTCGACGTAGTGCGCCTCGAAGACGTTGATGATGGCGCGATCGTACGCTGACAGGTCGTCCATCGACGCGTTGCGTTCCATGGCGTGGACTATCGCCTCCGCAGCAGTAGGACGTTCTCGTCCAGATGATCACGCGTTGCTGTCGCGCGCCTCGTGCGCCAGAGCTGGATTCCATCGACGCGGTAGCCAGCTTTCATGGCGACGTCTGCCAAGAGCTCGGCAGTGCGGATGGGGACCCTGAAAAAGGATGCTTGGTCCCCAACGACGTACGCGCAACGTGCGCCGCTTCGCAACCTCTGCCGCAGCGCCTCTAGATGCCGGTACATGCCGCCGAAGTAGAGCAAAGCGACCCGGTGGTACAGACGCTCGAAGCCCGATGTCTTGCCGAGCTCGATCCTGCGTTTCTCAATCTCGTCAGCGACTTTCGTAATGGGTTGAATATCCCGGATATACCGATCATCGTCATCCTTGATGAACGTGTTCCGCGTGTTGCTGCGAAGGAGCATCGACTTCATGGTGCGGAGCCCCGCCCGGTCCGTCAGGTAACCCAGCAGGACGTTCTCGAGCCGCGTGCTGCGCGTGTAGTCCTTCTCGTTCGGATAGGGCGGGGAGGTAATGACAGCCCCAATCGGCGGATCATCTGCGATGCCGTCCAGAACTCGCGCATCGCACATCCGCACGGAAGCCGTCGGATGCGGGCTGGGATGGCGTTGTTGGATGACCTGGAGATCCATCGCCATGCGTTCGACAGTGTCTGAGAAGTCCCCCAGCACGTCGACATCTTCCTTCGCCCTCGTGCGGTAGATTTCAGGACCAAAGCCGATGTTCCCGGCGGAGGAGACAATCGTGTTCGCTAGTGCGAGGAGCATCAGATCGGCAAGTTCCCGCTCGCAGACGACGTTGTCGATAGCGTGGCGGACGGCGAGGACGCGCAGCAGCGGCTTGGGACTGATGAATCCGGCTGGGATGAGCCGGGCGGCATCGGGAGGCAGATACGCACTCGGATCGAAGGCGTCGCGGGCTCCAGGCGGCGCGGCCTCCGCGACGTAGGATGCAGGCAGCTCGAGGAGCCGGAGCTGTGTAGCGTCAACGCCTGGCCTCGATTTCAGTGCCCTACGGGCCAGCGTGGCGGACGCATGCGCCAACACGTCGTCCAGGCGCATGCGCACCTTCGACGTGTCGATGTCCCAGTTGAGCTTCGCTCTTGCGGCGAGTAGGGCGACTGGATTTGCGTCGGATGACAGAGTCCGGAACCCGCAGAGCCGCGCTTCTACGGGCGTTGTGGCTGTGCCGCAGAACGGGTCGTAGACGAGGTCGCGATCGGGTTCCGCCTCGAATGCTTCCAGGTACTCTCGCACGAGATGGGGAGGATAGCCCAGGACGAAGCGATACCATCCGTGAATCGGCTCATCTTCCGCCTTGAGCCGGTTCTTGACGACGTTTTCGTGGGTCTGGTTCGTCATCCGGTTCCCCTAGGGCTTAGATGATCCACAGGTTCCGTCACACCGACTTGGGCTGCTCCGCGTAGGACTGCCGGATCCACTCGCTGAGCGTGCCGTCGGCGTCGGCGATGACGCCGCGATCCACCGTGAACGCCGTCTGCCCCGTGTTCCGCCGGATGAGGCTCAGCCCGTGACCGTAGTCCGAGAAGAGGCTGCGGAGTACGTTGAGCGTCTCCAAGCCGTCGGCGACCGCGCGCTCGCAGACGGCGTCCACGGCGTCGTCCTGGAACCGCAGTTGGATGCCGTGTTCGCGCTGGAACTTCTCCGCGAACCGCTGCACTTCGTAATCGACCGTCGAGCGTTTGCGGTACTCGTCGTCGTTGAGGAGGCGTTCGAGAGTCTCCTTCGGGTTCTCGGCAAGCTCCCGGTGGACGACGAAGGCGGTCACGTCCGACGAGGGCAGCTCGAACTTGAAGTCCCGGAAGACCCGCTCGCAGACGGTCATCAGTCCGCGCGCGCCGGTCTTTTCGGCGTGCGCCTGGCGGGCGATCTCGTAGAGCCCCTCGTCCTCGAAGATGATTTGGATGTCATACGCCTGGAACGCGCGTTCGTACTGTCGGATGAGGCTGCCTTCGGAGTTCTTCAGAATGTCGTAGAGCTGATCGACCGACAGGTCGTGGCAGAAGACGTGGACGGGCAACCGTCCGATGAACTCCGGCTCGAACCCGAACTTGACGAAGTCCTCGGAGTTGGCGCGGCTCGCGTAGTCCTGATCCTCCGCGCGGTCGATGTTCCCGCCGAAGCCGAGGGTCGTCTTGCTCATCCGGCGCTTGACGATATCCGCCAGACCCGTGAACGCGCCGCTGACGATGAAGAGGATGTAGCGCGTGTTGACGGTGGGCTTTTCGATCTTGCCCTTCTGCTGGAGCTCCAGCGCCGCCTGCATCTGGCTCGCCGGATCGAACGGTGACCGGAGATCGACGTCCGTCTCCTCCATCAGCTTGAGGAGGTTCATCTGGACGCCGCGTCCGCTGACGTCGCGCCCGATGACGTTCGTGGGCGTGGCGATCTTGTCCACCTCATCGAGATAGACGATGCCGTACTGGGCGAGCTCGGCGTCGCCGTCGGCTTGAGTGACCAGGTCGCGGATGAGGTCTTCGACGTTGCCGCCGACGTATCCCGTCTCGCTGAACTTCGTCGCGTCCGCCTTGACGAAGGGAACCCCGACGAGTTTGGCGAGGGTGCGGACGAGGTAGGTCTTTCCGACGCCGGTGGGTCCCACCATGAGGACGTTCTGCTTGGAGAAGTCGACGTCGCGGAGCTTCGGATCGCGTTCGCAGTCGCGGATGTGGTTGTAGTGGTCGCAGATGGCGATGGCGAGGGCGCGCTTGGCGTCCTCCTGCCCGATGATGAAGCGGTCGAGGTAGGCTTTGACCTCTTTGGGCTTCATGTCGAAGCTCAGGGCGCGCTGCTTGCGGTCATCGTCCTCGGGTTCCGTCGAGACGGGATGCGCCTGCACTTGGACGCCGAGCTGGACGTTCCCGCCGTACTTCTTGCGGAGGAACTCGGCGAGGTCCTGCTGAAGCTCTTCGGGTGTCGGCGGGCGGTTTTCCGAGCTCATCGGGTCTGGCGATCCTCTTGGGGTGGCGGCAGAACCGCCTGGACTTGGCGGAACCGCGCGCTGTCGGTTTCCAGGTCTGAGCGCGGCGGCAGCTTGGCGATCTGCGCGCGGGCTTTGCGGATCCGATCTCCGGTTGGCGGATGGGTCGAGAGCATCTGCTCCAGCTTGGTGGTTCTGCCTCCTCCCTCTTCGGTCAGGAGCGTCTCGAAGAAGTTGGCGAGCCCGTTGGGGTCGAGCCCGGCGTCGTAGAGGTTCTGCACGCCGAGGGAGTCCGCTTGGGACTCGTCTTCGCGGCTGTATTTCAGGAGCAGCCCGGTCGCGCCGACGTTCAGCATGGTTCCGACGATCTGTTCCGTGAGGGTCGGGTCGCTGCCGGTTACCATCTTGACGAGGATTTCGATGCCGTACTGCTTGCTGAGCTGCTTGGCTCCGTGCCGTCCGACGACGTGACCGATCTCGTGCCCGATGACCCCGGCGAGTTCCGACTCGTTCTTAGCGGCGCGGATCAAGCCGATGTTCACGTAGACGTAGCCGCCGGGAACCGCGAAGGCGTTGATCTCTTCCGACTCGACGACGCGCGAGCGATAGGCGACATCGCGCCGCTTGCAGACCTTCGCGAGCCGCTGGGTCAGGTCCTCGACGTAGCTCGTGATGCGGGTGTCGGTGACGAGGGTCGCCTTCTGGGCGATCTCCTGGTCGAACTGTTCGCCGAGCGTCGCCTCGTCCTGCGTGTCCAGGATGTTCAGGTTGCGGACGGGATTGCATCCGGCGGCCACGATGAGAAACGAGAGCGCCAGGCAGAAGTTCAGCGGGAGATGGAGGCTGCGGAGCATGGGTTGTCCTCGCCGGAAGACACGCGTTGGGGGTATGGTGCGGCAATCGGGGGACGAAATCAAGCCGCGACGGCGTGCGTCACTTGGGCAGGATGCCGGAGCCTTCCAGCACTCCGGTGCCCTGGAGCACCGAGTAGAGGAACGACGCGGCGAGGATGAGAATGCCCAGGTAGATGGCGAACATGATAAGGCGACAGCCCACACGCAGGATGCGCAGGAGCACCATCAGGAGGAGGAACGCGGCAACCGCCGCCATGAAGTAGGGCATCGGGACGCCTCAGCTGGCAACCACAGGCGGAGAGATGATGGCACGCATCGGCTCTCCTTGACGATCCGCGCGGGAGTGCCTCGTCTCGGCACTCCGAGCCACTTCCTCGGGCAACTCGACCCTCAGTTCGACCGTCTTCATGGGGTCTCCTCTCGCTGGAATGGTATCACAGCGGCATCGACTCGGAGACGTCGCCGGCTTCGTGATTCCCAGTCGAGGGTTCTCAGCCTCTCACGCCCAGCCCATCAGCGGGCAGAGCACCCGCAAGCCGATCCAGATGATGATGAAGCCCGCGATGTCGAACAGCACTCCTGCCCGGACCATCGCGCGGATCGGCACCAGACGCGACCCGTAGACGATCGCGTTCGGCGGCGTCGACACCGGCAGCATGAAGCCGTAGCTCGAACCCAAGCAAGCCCCCAACGCCGGCGGAACCGGGTTCACCCCGATCGACAGCGCCAGCGCGATGATCAACGGAATCACCATGTTCGCCGACGCCGTGTTCGACGTCGTCTCGCTGATGACGATCGCCAGCGCGATGGCAACCGCCGTCAGGCTCCACACCGACTCGACCCCGAGAACGCTCGTGATCGCGCCGCTCAACGCCTCGGCGACGCCCTTCGAGAACATCAATCCGCCGAGGCTCAATCCCCCGCCGAACAGCAGGATCGTCCCCCAGTCGATCTGAGCCGCCTCGTCCCAGTCGAGCGTGAACCGCCCCGCCTTCAGGTCCACCGGCAGGACGAACAGCAGGCACGCCCCAACCAACGCCGCGATCCCTTCGGGCAGATGTCCCGTCAGCGCCGCTGTGACGGGATGCTCCTTGCCCAAGACGAGCTCCAGGATTCCCGGCGTGACCCACAGAACGACCGTCACGAGGAACGCGAAGAGCGTGTTCGCCTGCCCGCGCGTCCATCGACCCAGCGCGTTCCGCTCGCCGTCCAGATACGCCCTCAGCCGCGACGGATCGAACACCATCGACGTCTTGGCGCGTGGACCCATCAACAGGAAGATGAGGACGAGATACATGACAGCGCTCATCGACACGCCGAGCATCATCCACTGGAAGAACCCGATATCGACGCCCGCGAGCCGACGGATCAGTCCGATGCCGATGAGATTCGGCGGGGAGCCGACCGGCGTTCCGATGCCGCCGATGGAAGCCGCGTAGGCGACCATCAGCAGCATGTCCGCCGCGTTGATCCGGTTCCCTGGGAAACCTTCGGATTGGCGCATCTCGTCGAGCGCGCGAAGGAGTCCCAGCGCGATGGGGAGCATCATCGCCGCCGTCGCCGTGTTGCTGACCCACATCGAGACGAGCGCGGCGACGAACCCCAGCGTCGCGAGCAATCGGAGCGGGCTCTTGGCGACAGGCTTCAGCGACAGGATCGCCAGCACGAACCGCTTGTCCAGGCGATGGCGCATCATCGCCTGCGCCAGCATGAAGCTTCCGATGAACAGAAAGATGATCGGGTCGGCGAAGGGAGCCAGCGCCGTCTTGGCGTCCGTCACGCCGAGCAGGACGCAAAGCGCGGGTCCCAACATCGCCGTGACGGGCATCGGCAGGGCTTCGGTGATCCATAGGACGAGCACGCAGCCGAGCACGCCGCTCAGCCGGGAACCATCCGGCGGGAGCCACGGAGCGGTCAGCGCGTAGACGACGAAGAACGCGACCGGCGCAGCGATGATACCCACTCGGCGGCGCAGTCGCTCGAACCGCTCCTCCTTCTCGGACAGGACCTCGCGGACGACGGTCCGCTCGGCGCGTGGGTCGGTTTCAGCATCCATGCCCATATCCGTCCTGAATCCGTGTATCGCGGAAGGCTTCGCGCCATTTCAGCACCTTCGGCGGGGGAATCCAAGACCGTTGTGCCGCGCGGAGGGGCCACTGGGGCGCGAGCTTGACTGCACCCCTCGTACCCTCTATTGTCGCCGTCAAGTGAGGGATACCCGATGACCAGCGACCAGCAACCAGTGCCTGCACGAGCGAACCCGACGCATTGGCGAAAGATTGTATCCGTAGCGCTTCCGCAAGCTCCTTTGCTCCTAGGGACCGGAGCCGGGCTGTGGAAGGTAGAAGGCTTCGGAGCATGGATGCTCAGCCACCCGCTTCCTGCGCTTGGCATCGTCATCCTGTACGAGCTTGTCGTTCCGCTCGTATGGAAACCAACTTCGGTCGCCGTCAGGCAATTCCTGGATCAAGCTGCGCTTCTCCTGAGCCGCTGGCTCAGCAAGAGGCTGAATCTCTTGGGCTGGACCTTCCGACGTCGTTACTACAAGAGGCTCTACTACCGTCATCGTCATTTCAACGTCAAAGGACTACGGACTCAGGGAAGCTACAACATCGAGCTGAACCGCGTTTTCGTGCCGTTGCGCATCGCCGACCAAGCGCCCTCGCAGTTCCGCGCCGACGTCAGCGGGGGCAAGGTATCCATATGGGATTTGCTGAGGAGTACGGACGAAACGCGCCGTTGTCTGGCGATCATCGGCGCGCCTGGTAGCGGCAAGTCCACTTTGCTGCAGCATGTCGTGTTGACGTACGTCAACGGCGCGCGCCGTAAGTACCGATGCCCGAAGAAGGTGCCCGTCCTGCTGTTCCTACGCGACCTGCGCAAGCTAATCGTCGCCGACCCGTCGATCTCTCTGGCTGAAGCCATCGAGGCACAGGTCGGAGCTGAGATGAAGGACGTCGATACCGTCGATCAGCCGCCGAAGAACTGGTTCCAGGACCTACTGAGGCCAGGCAAGTGCGTCGTGATGCTGGACGGCTACGACGAGGTAGCCGACCGAGAAGAGCGCGCGATCGTCGCCCGTTGGGTCGAAGCACAGATGGAGCGGTACGGCGAATCGCGCTTCCTCATCACTTCGCGACCGCACGGCTTCCGAGAACACCCGATCGACCGCGTGACGATGATCGAAGTCCAGCCCTTCGATGTTCCGCAGATGCGCGCGTTCGTCGACCACTGGTACCTCGCCCACGAGATCGCCGCGTCGGGCAAGTCCGATGAGGGCGTACGAACGGAAGCCCGACGCCAAGCCAACGACTTCCTCCGACGACTCTCTGGCGTTCCGGACATCAGGAAACTCACAGACAACCCGCTTCTCTTGACGATGATCGTCACGGTGCACCGCTATCGCGGCCAGTTGCCGGGACGCCGCGTCGAGTTGTACAGCGAGATCTGCGACGTCCTGCTCGGGCATTGGCGCGGATCGAAGGACGTGCCGACGGAATTCACGTACGCGCAGCGCCGCGCCGCGCCGTCCTGCAGCCGCTCGCTCTACACATGATGCGCAAGGGCGTCAGGGATATAGCCGCCGACGCGGCAGCCGAAGTCTGCGAGACGGCATATCGGGACATCGGCGGTCAAGGCGACGTCCGCGTCTTCCTGACGGATGTGGAGAACGAGAGCGGTCTGCTCATTCAGCGCGAACAAGAGGGATCGTTCGGCTTCGCGCATCACGCCTTCCAGGAGTACCTCGCGGCGGCGCAGTTGGCGAAGGAGCAAAATAACGAGCAAAGGGACGCGCTGCTGAGAGAGAACTTGCTCATCGCGTGGTGGGAGGAGACGACGCTGCTCTACGCTGCCCAGCGCGACGCGACGGACCTCATCGTGCCGTGTCTGGACAGTGACCCGCCGAGCATCGGCAAGGTGACGTTCGCGCTTCGTTGCGTCGGGGAAGCACTGGGTGTCGACCAGAGCATTCGATCCCGCCTAGAGACGCTGTTGTTCGACAACCTGGAGTCGAGCGACGAAGAGTCGCGCCGTGTCGCCGCCGAAATCCTGCTCGCCATGCGTCTCCGCGAGCCGCGCGTGGATCGATTCCCTGGGTTCCAGACGATCGACGAGACGACGGAAATCGACGGCACGTTCATCAGCCATGCGGAATACCAACTGTTTCTGGACGACATGACAGCGCATGGCAAGTCGCACCACCCGTACCACTGGACAGCGGACAGGACTCGCTTCGACCAGGGAGAGGCGCTTTCGCCCGTTGTCGGCATAGGATGGTCGGACGCCGAGGCGTTCTGCGACTGGCTGACGGAGCGCTCCAACGGTTCGGCGCGGTATCGCTTGCCAGACGCAGACGAGCTCAGTGGACACTCGTCGTTGCGAAGCGAAGACTTGCATCGGAGCTTCCAGGGGTTGGTCGCTTCGTCCGTGCATTCGTGGAACCCCAGCGGCGAGGTGTTCGGTTACGACGATGCCCGCACTCGCTATCGGGGACGCACGTGGCGAGTGACACCCGCACTGGTCGAGACGACACACGACGCGTGGAATCGAGCTCGAGACCTCGCCCTCGCCCTCGACTTCGACCGCGTCCTC